>JAKAAW010000004.1 GCA_021802105.1 Nanobdellota archaeon
ATCGAAGCGTACACCGATATTATGACAGATTTGGCAGAAACTATTTATTCATTTTTATCAGGAGATATCCCAAAGGGACTTCCAGAAGTTATAGCTTCAGCAGGCACTATATATAGTTTGGATAGGAAGCAAGGATACGAAGGGGCATTCTGTGGCGAGTTCAATTATTTCATAACCAGATTGATACAAATAGTGCCTAAAAAACTTGTCGAGGATAATGCATGGAAAAGCGAATTTAGGTACTGGGTATACGCTTTCACAGTTAGCGCATTGATGCTATCCAAGGAAAGGATGCAGAGTTTGTTTAATAAAGAGAAAGGAAGCAAATTTGCGTGGGTCTATGGCTCTTTCGTCGGGGTGTTTGAGGATATAAAGGACGAATATAAAAGAAGAGTCAACACAGCATATGAAGCCTCCCAGATAAGCAGATCTGGAGACTGTTATGACACTCCCTTTCATACCGAACTAATCAGTGTGAAGGACAGAGACGGTTCGGTTATAGGATGGCAGGAAATAATGAAGGGCTTTGACTACGACAAATGACCAAATAGACAAAAGTATAAACAAATATTCCGTTTACCGTATAGACTAAGGTTTATAAAGGTATGTCATCAATACTTATAATAAAAAATATCAGGAGGTATTAGCAGATATGGTAGATGAAGCTGAGAGAAAAGATTTGGACAGTCAAGTATATTCGGTTCTCGAAAGAATTCACGCAAAGTCAGGAAACATAAGGAAAGGAGTGAATGAAGCCACAAAAGCAATAGAGAGGTCCCAGGCAAAACTAGTGGTGTACGCTGCGGACGTTTCACCTAAGGAGATAGTCATGCACTTACCGCTCCTATCAAAGGATAGGGGAGTACCATGCGTTGAAGTAAAGAGCAGAGCTGAGCTCGGTAGGGCTGTAGGCATAGTGGTACCCACGTCTGCAGTAGCGGTTGTAGACGCTAGTGAAGAGGCCCACGCGTTAGAGGAGCTTGTAAGTAAGATAAAGAACTTATGAAAAAGACCGATCAAAAGAAAAAGGCAGGACCAGCTGCCGCTCAGAAAGTACCTGCAGAGATGAACGCCGGTTTCACAGGTTTCCCTTCGGAAGTCGTAGAGATAGTTGGAAGACATGGGGTTGCCGGAGAGGTTACTCAGGTGAAATGCAAGGTCTTGACGGGTCCTGATAAGGACAAGATAATAAGAAGGAACGTGCGAGGGCCTGTTATTAAAGGAGACATACTCGTATTAAAAGAGACAGAGATGGAGGCTCTACCAATACGTTAAGTTATGAAGTGCAATTTTTGCGGCAGCGATATAAAGAAAGGAACAGGGATCATGTACGTTAAAGTAGACGGAACAGTCCAGAATTTCTGCAGGAGGCGCTGTATGAAGTACTCTATAATCGGAAAGGACGTCCGAAAGATAAAATGGGTCTCAAAATCAATAAATAGTAGCGAGACTAAATAATCTGATGAGCAATAAGAAAGGCATAAACGCTTTCCTAGAATTCATAATAGCTATAATCATTATTATCCCAGTCGTTTTCGTAGTTCTTGTGATATTCGTTTACGGTACAGGCAGCATCAAGTCCATAGTCCAATCCCCTCAGGCATATGTCAGTGATACTGCCGCAGCTCTCACAAGCGGCGAATCGGTTGTTGTGGGCTCCTTGGCCCCTTCTCTCAACAGCAATCAGTTCATGGCGCAGTTCTATGGCAGCACTTCATGTATCTCTATGCTCGACCAGCTGTCTAGAACAGGGGCGCTCACGGCACCGAGCAATCCAGCTACACTTTCGAATGGTTATTTCATATGTATGGGATCTTACAAAACCAACGATCTAGTGTCTCCAGGTTGGAGTTACCTGCCTGCGGCATCTTTCAATTCATCTTTTCCGGACTGGTTCTCGGCTGCGGCATATCTGAACGCAAGATCTAGCATTAACTCATCTGGAATAAACGGTTCCCATGGAACTCTGAGTTTTTTTGAAAACGTTCTGCCGAGCCAAGCTTTAGCCTCTTCGTGTAAATCTTTCCTTAATGCAACTACGACTATAGGGAAGAGTGAACCTTCTGCTTATATCTCTGCTCTAGACTGCGTGCCTATCCCTACAAAAAGTGGAACACCCATATTCCTCAGTGTTAACACAGGTTCGTGTACCAATGGATGTATAAATAATCCTGTAGCATTTCTGCACGGGTCGCCAGGGTCTATATCTCTTCAGAGTTGTACATACACAGGAGGAAGTTCATTAATATGTCAGTTTGATATAAGCTAATATGGAGATAACCTGGGAGGGAATATTAATGTTTCTTCTTATGGCAGTTATACTGGTCTTTGTGGTGCTGTCACTCTCAAATTTCTTCAAATCTCAGAGCTCTATCAACAGCTATAAACAGTTTGTATCGCTCGCAGGGGGTGCATGCACTTCCCCTCAATCTGCAACGAATCTGCAGTTCAACTCCCCTAATGCGATAGTATTCCAGATGTATGATAATTCGACTTGTGACCCGATTCTGGCTGCCAACAAAAATACCATATTCTCTCAAAGTTATCCTTATTCAAGCTCTCTTAAGAATAATTTTGACCTTTGCTACGTTCTTCCGGGGCAGGCCATCAGCGGCAACAATATAGTTTCCTCCGGCCGTCAATACTATTTGAATTCCAGCCTTAGCATCATTAATGAATACTATCTAAAACCTATAGCGTCTACCTACAACAGCAAGAATGTAGTTTTCCTACCATACTCAGATCAGCTTGGCATGCCTGCACTACAGGTCACCGCCAACGGCGCCGACATAAAAGATACGTCTATAGTATATTATGCGCTTAACGCTTCCAAGACAGCGACGTTTTCTCCAAACACTTATTCATTTGACTTTTACATCTATTCCAATATATCCGGCAGTGTGTATCTCGATTTCATAAACGCAGGCAACACATGCCAGAACATCCAGGAGACTTTATCCGCTGGTTACCCCCAGCATTTCACAATATCCCCTGCTTGCAATACTGCGTTCCAGAACGTAAGTGTTGTGTTTGACACAGCAGGCAAGGCAATCCAGTACCAGATAAACATAAGCGCAACTCATTACTCTGGATACGCCAGCGGTTCAGATATAAGTGCCCTATCCCTTCAGTGTATGAACCTAGAGCCTGCGTTTATAGGCGGCCTACTTAAAAACCAGACTCTAGTGTGCCAACCACTAACGTGCGGATCAACAACTTTCCAGCTTACTAACGCTGTCAACAGGCCGTTTCTAGGGCTAGTATCGGGAACTTATTCATTCTTTGAGATACAATCTGGTTTGTCATCCCTTCAGATAATAAACAACAACAATGAGTACATAACGAAAAACACTCTTATGGATCTCCTCTTCGCTAACGCTAAGCAGGTGCCTGGTTATCATAATACATACATGTGCGCACGGTTCGGAATAGACTGCTGACTGCGAGCGCCGATGATCAAAAAATATTAAATACACACAATGAGTCCATAATATTATAAAATAAGCGTCCGGCATAGCGCGATCTTATTATTATGCTGTTGGTGAATTATGGCAAAAGTTACAGTTACAATATGTGACATGTGTAAGCAGAGAATAGCTACCAAGACTTGTCCGGTATGCGGCAAAGATCTGTGTGAAGCTGATACTAAATCGTTCTCTGTTGACGTTGGATTACGGTTTGGTCCAAGGGTAGAAGTTTACCACGGTTACATGTGCGATGGGGATTACAAGAAGCTGGAAACAAATCTGGGAAAGACCCTCGGAAAAATAGGAGAAAAGATAAAACAAGAGATAGATGGGGTAATCTCCGAGAGCGTAGCGCAGTAAATCACCATAGAAAGGTTTATTTATAGGTTCGCAGCTTATGATATTTTATCCACCTGTAGCCCAATGGTAGAGCGACCGGCTGTAGATATAACTAAGTGCTATTTTATTAGTGCGATGAGGAGCGGCGACCGGTAGGTTGGGGGTTCAAATCCGCCCAGGTGGATATTCTTATTTCTAATACCTCTGCAAGTATACCACTTAATTATATAAGTAGTACACAACAATAATTAAAATGGTTATGCAGAGTGTTCTGATATGCGTGCATGGGTATACTAGGGCGCCGAAAGTCCTGCATAGACCTTGGGAAGATGTGATGCTGGACAGGCTAACTGCCGCATACAAACTTTCTGAGTTCCTTCACAGTGCGAACGTGACAAGCTACCTTATACTTTCAGGGGGAGTCGTCTCAAATGGCGAGGTGGAAGCAGATAAGATATATGAGTTCGCGAAAAGAAAACTCCCAGGGCTGTTCGAACTTGTAACAGATGTCATACTTGAGAGAGAATCCAAGAACACCCAGGAAAACGTTGATGAGATAATAAAATGGGCAAAGAAGAAGAACGCTGCTATCATCGCTGTCAGCAGCAAAGATCACGCTCCGAGAATAGCAAAGGACTGGGCTTATGATAAGAACAGGAAGGGGCATCTGATAATGATAGCCCCTTCAGAGGAATCCTATAGTGAGTCTGGCTCTATGGATTCGCCGATAATAATAGAACCTCCTTTTTGGGCGTATGAGAGTCTTAAAGACATATTTAACGTCCCTGCTAATAAGGTAGAAGAGGTGAAAAGGAAAATAGCTGAGATAATAGGCACAGCGATGGAGTAGTATGGATACAGACAGTAAGTTTAATTTGATAAAAAGAAACACGTCAGAGATAATAACCGAAGACGATCTTAAAAAACTATTATCTGAGAAGAAAGAAATCTCCGCTTATGCGGGCAGGGCACCCACTGGAGCTCTGCATGTAGGACACCTTGTCACTTTTGGCAAGCTGCTTGATTTCCAAAAAGCTGGCGTGAAGGTCAAGATACTCATAGCCGATATACACGCTGCTCTGGATGATTTGAAATCAAAATGGGAAGACCTCGATAAGAGAGTAGAATATACACAGAAGTGCATGGAGCTGTCCTTTGACTGGAAAGAGAAGCCTGAGTTCATAAGGGGTTCAAGTTTTGAATTTGGCAGGAACTATATGAATGATGTACTGAAGATATCGACCATAGCTACAGTGGATAGGGCGACTAGAGCGGCATCAGAGGTAACAAGAATGAAGAACCCGAAAGTGAGCGAACTTGTCTACCCAATAATGCAGGCAGTTGATGAGCAGTATCTAGACATTGACATCCAGCTCGGTTCGATGGATCAAAGGCATATATTTGTATTCGCAAGGGAATATCTCCCGCAGATAGGTTACAGGAAAAGAGTAGAGGTGATGGTTCCTTTCATTACATCGCTTCTCGGTCCAGGATCGAAGATGAGCTCATCCATACCGGAGAGTCACATAAAAGTTTACGATTCAGAGGATGTTATAAGGAGAAAAATAAGCAAGGCTTATTGCCCTGCAGGTATAACCAAAGACAATTTTGTAATAGATATAGTCAAATACGTGATTTTACCATCCGACGACAAATTCAAGCTGGAACGGGATAATAAGTTCGGTGGGGATTTAGAGATAACTTCCGCTGAAGAACTTGAGAGGCAGTACACTGATAAAAAGATACATCCTGAAGATCTGAAGAAATCAGTCGCCATATACCTTGTCAAGAGGCTGGAGCGCGTTAGGAGCTACTTCGAAGGAAGGCAGGACTTTCTGAATGAACTTGGAGAAGAGTTCCTCTCTAAATAAATACTCAAAAAGCCGCTAGAGAAAAAACATACATATTTAAACTAAATTACTTCTATAATACAAATATGAAAATACGGGCTATAAAACAAAAACAGAAGGCTCTGCAAAAAGAGATACAGAGGCCGATGGTGGGAACTCACGTTTTTGGGAATCTTTATGGGGTGGATTCAGCTTTATTAAAAGATCTTGCAGCAACAAAAGAAATAATAAAGAAGGCTTCTGAGCTGGGCAACCTCCATATAATAGACATAATGGAGAGGCAGTTCAACGTAATCAATTCCCCCGATTTAGGAGGAGTATCGGTAATAGCCCTGCTAGTCGAGAGTCACATAGCGGTGCACACATGGCCTGAGAGCAACTACGTCACTGTCGATATATACTCATGCGGGGAGGAAAGTAGACCGGAAACGACATTTGATTACATCGTGTCAAAATTCAATCCAGCTGATGTTGAAAAGTTCGAGACTAAACGATAAATTATCTACTGATGTATACAAAAGTCTCAGTGTCTTTATTGTCTAATATACAGAAACCAAACCTCTCGAATTGTATCGTTTCTCCTTCTTTGAGGGTGGTTATCCCTCCCTCTGCTATTCCGCTTACGGTCATGAGACTGTTTTCATTAAAAGATCCGTCCTCATTTAGAAGATTTCCAACAACAAGAATCTTTACCGGAAGGTTATCTTTGGTGACCCACTGTACTATTCTCTCTCCACCAATCATCTTATCGGACACGAAATCCGCGCGTATCCCTTCCTTACCAGGGTCGTTTATCCTGACTGTATAAAGATCTTTTAGCCTTAACAGGTCCCCTTTCTTTAGCACAGCAGCGTCTTTGCCGTCGATTATAAAATTACCGTCCGTTCTTACGACTCTGAAGCCTAGGTCAACTGATGGGTGGGAAGGTATCTTCGCTTCTTTCTCCCCCGCGCCATTAACAGTAAGACTCTGCGGATTCGAAACGAAAAAGAAGCGCTTCGACTTGTCATCTATTATCCTTCTGTTAGGGGTGAGCAGTGTGTCCCATTCATACTCGTGTTTGGACTCGGAATAACCCACTGTCAGCGCAAATTGCTTTATAGCTTCAGGTGTTATGCCCCTCCTTCTGATTGATGAGACTGTCGGTAATCTTATATCATCCCATCCGCTTATTTGCCCCTTTTCTATAAGCTCCCTTAATTTCCTCTTTGAGAAGGGAGTGCCCGTGAAATTGAATCTTGAGAACTGCACTATATTCAATTTTTTGAGTCCTAGAACATCACGGAGCTTGTCCTGGAACGATACTTTGAATTCGTTGCTACGCAGGACGTGTGTTATCCCGCACATGTCATCCTCGACAACGCTGGCAAAATCATATATCGGCCATAGACTATACGATTTGTAGTCAGTTTTTATGATTCTAAATAGATTGGGGTCTCTTAAGGAAAAATCCTTGTCTTTCATGTTCCCTTTGAATCTTATGACAGCTTCCCCTGGCTTCATTTCACCGTTTATCACGAAATTCCACATATGCCTGTTTTCTTCGACAGTATGTCCTCTGTGTTCGCATTCTTCTCCATTGAGACGCCCACTCTTTATTTTCTCCAGTGAGCAGGTACATACATAGGCAAGATTTTCATTTATCATTTTCTCACCGATCTCGTACATCCTAGTCATGTCCGAGCTTATGAATTTTTCCTCATCCCAAGTTATACCCAACCATTTGTAACCTTCTCTGAACGAATCTGCAAATCTTTTCTCTACTTTATTCGGGTTAGTATCCTCAAACCTTAACCACAGTTTCCCGCCATATTTTTCCTTGTACAGGTAGTTTATCATACCCGCGATTGCGTGCCCAAGGTGCATGAATCCAGAAGGTTCTGGTGGGAGTCTTAGGACTACTTCTCCTTTGACGTTTGGTAAATCCTTAAGCCCAGCCTCTTTTACAAATTTCTTCTTTTCAGTATCAAGACCCAACAGTGTAGCCTCTGCTTGCTGTCTTTCTATGCTCAGTGCATTAACTTCAGAAACTATCCTTGATATCGTCTTTTTCGACTCTTTTACATCTGAAAGGATAGATTTGTCCGTACCGGCAAGTCTTGAGAAGACAGCAGAGTCACTAGCTTTTCCCTCATGCTCTATTGCGTTCTTCAGGGCGGCTTTTCTTACGTTAGCATCCTCCATACTTATTCTATAAGGTTTTTATTTATATGCTAAAAAAGACACCCAAAATGCCGCTGGAACGGTTATAGACACGTTTTTAAATAGCGGACTGTTAAATCATATATATAAAAAGTAAGAGGTGGTACCAAATGGCAGACTTCATAAGGAAGAGCTTAGTAAAAGCAGAAGTCAAGAAGGTCGGAAAGGGAATGAGATGCCCTGATGACTCTGTTGAGGGTCTTGATAAACACGTCAAGATGATCATCGAGAAGGCAGTCGCAAGAGCGAAGGCTGACGGAAGAAAGACCGTTAAAGCTCACGACTTCTGAAAAATAGCATTTTTTATTTTTTTATTTTTATTTTAAATTGATAATAGTAAGTTTTTATTCTCAGTATTCATTATACCTATATGGTTAATATAGCCCTGATATCCGGAATCATAATAATAGCTATAGCACTTATAACATTGGTGCGTGTGATAAAACCGTTGCTCGAAGCGCTTATAATCATAGCAGTAGTGATGGCAGGAACGGTATTAGTATTCCATTCGGTACCTATCATCGGATTACCAAACTTCAATATACCAATAAGTATCGGACCAAATATAATGGGGGCGAATCCGGGATACGACAACACCACAGACATAGCAGTCTTCAATGCGTATACATTTAACCTTGGCGGATTCACGGCCACACTAAATGGAAAACCCGTTGCTATACTAAATAATGCTACATCCATCTCCGCGATAAAATTCGGTGTCCTCGTACTTAATTCATCTGCTAGTGGGACAATAAAGATAAGCGGCTCTACACAGCTTTTCGGATTTAACCTTGGAAGCATGACTGCGGCTTACAATTACACAGGGTAACTGCCTATAAAGATATGGTGCTTATACGCCGAGATTCCTCTTTAGCATGTATATCTTATCTAGAGTTTCAGTGTCTCTTTCTATATCAATGCAGCTCTCGACAGTAGCATCTATCGCCGTTCTTAAAGCACGCAGCGCGCCCTTAGACCCGGCGTGTGAACGAAAAGAATCAGAATGGCCTGGCACGGTTTTCGGTGCTATCTTCATATCCAAGTGTCCAGTCGGTACGACTACGCTGACATTCGCCTCGTCCGTTGCACCCATCTGGTGCTGGTTACCTATATGCAACTTATTTGGCTTTATACCGTGCTTCGCCAGATTTTTGAATAATACTTCATCTATCTCTCTGGCATTGTGGTATACCTTATAGACAGGTGTAAGTTCTTTTAACGAACTCTTCACGCCATATCTTCTGCCAGCAGATTTAGTTAATTTTTTTATCTTGTTATACGCGGACTTGAAAATAGAGTCATCAAAGCTCCTTAAGTCTACCTCCATTCTAGCCGCTTCTGGGACTATGTTTGACGCTTCGCCTCCCTCTTTTATGAACATACCTGCCATAACGCCACTGTATCTTTTTGATGATTCTAATTTTCTTATACCATTGTAGACATAGACTAGTGCGTCCAGCGCATTTCTGCCGAGTTGAACGTTCTCCATATCAGAAGCTTTTCCTTTGAACACCAGATCAAATGTTATGTCATTCGGCGACTGACAACCTACATTCCATTCTGAATCTGGATGGAATCCTAATACAAAATCGATATCTTTAAAGGCCCCTCTCCTCACCATGCGCTCCTTACTGCCAGAATACTCTCCGATACCTTCCTCAGAAGGTGTACCTATAACCACTATCTTTCCATTATAACCACTCTCCTTTAATTTTATGGCAGAGCCAACAGCCCACGCAGCTATGAGATTATGTCCACACGAATGTCCGTTTGGAAGTGCATCCTCTTCACATAAGAAACAAACCGTTGGTTTACCAGTCCCGTACTCTGCTCTGAAGGAAGTTTTCATATCGCAGTACGGGAACGTTGTACTAAAGCCTTTTCCTTTAAGAAAGGAGTTAAGAAAAGAGGACGTTCTGAACTCTTTGCTCCCCAGTTCTGCTAATCCAAATACCTTATTAGACACTTCGACTATCTCATCAAAAGAAGTGCGTCCAACGATTCTCATGCATAATTTATGCTCCGATAGCATAAGTAAATATCTGTTATGCCTTCTTTCCACCGTTTTAACCTATTTATTATAAGGCAATCAAGATTATACTTGACAGGCTAGCTGGGGAGTTAGTCCCTCCCTCAAACGCAAACGGACTTTAGGCGTGGCGAAAGCGCGGTCGAGGAGTAGTGATTCCGCACATGCTAGCAAAGCTATCTGAGAATCACAGCCTTGCGGGATGCTTTCGTTCGAAAAATCGGCCAGGCCCGGAAGGGAGCAACCGTAATTGAATGGGTGCGTGCTTGCAGGTAAACTGTGAGGAGAAAATGTTGCTATCCTCTGTACGGATAGCTGTTTCGAAGCCGTGGCCTGTCATTGAAGATGTCGGGGTACTCAAGCGGTTACGAGGCACGCCTGCTAAGCGTGTTGGCGAAAGCCTGCGTGGGTTCGATCCCCACCCCCGACGTTTTTTTAAATATTTATACGGGAATTGTCCATACTCTCCATAAAAAAACAGTAGAGGTATTAGAAATGGCATATCAGTATCTTAAACCTAAGGACGATTACAGAAGGGATATATTCCTTATCTGCTCTGTAAGAAATGCATCAGAAGAGCACAGAACATTTCAGTGTAATTATACAGATGGCTTAGAGAAGAAAGGGCATAGAGTATTCTGGCCGCCAAGAGACAATCCATTTGAGAGTGTCGACCGTATAGGACTGGATATTATAAGGACAAACCTTGAAGCCATACTGGCATCAGACGAGGTGCATATAATATTCGATCCTAATAGTCAGGGAAGCATAGCAGACATAGAAGCCGCAATGGCAGTGAAAAAACCGATATACTTAGTCAACCCTGAGCTGTTGAAGGCTACAGTGAGAAAGAGCTACACAAACGCCGTGCTGAACATGCACGCAATGTACGAACCTTCTATGGTGTATTCAAGGAGATACGGTTTCGCTGGTGTGTGATGACGCGATTTTAAGGCAAAAGTATTTAAATATCTGCCTGCAAAATGCAGTATGAATTCGCTTTCAATAGGTATTATAGGTCCTTATAAGACGGGAAAGAGCACGCTCGTGAATAAACTACAGCAGAGGAAGGGATTTGAAGGGGACGTATCGTTTTATTCATTCAAGTATGGCGGTAAGAGCATAACACTGATAGATACCCCTGGTGACATGGACGCGCCGACGATGATAGCATCTGTTCTTAGCATATCTGATGCCATTGTGTTTTGCGTCTCCCCTGACATAGGAGTAAACGCACAGGTCGGAGAGCTACTCGTTTTAGCAGACACTATAGGGATCACGCAGGGTCTGATATGCATAACAAAGGCAGATATATCCACCGAGTCTGACATAAAAAGTCTGAAGACCAGACTGTCCAACTTCATAAAAGGTACTCACCTAGAAAAATTTGAGATGGTAGTTATAGACATCAACAGCGATCAGAACATAGCAGATATACGCGCGAAGCTGTCTAACCTTAATTACGATGCAAGCAGGATACAAAAACCGTTCAAACTGTTTATAGACCACGCTTTTGAATCAAAGGGAACGTCCATAGCTGTCGGCAATCTTTCCACAGGGTCGATAGCTATACATACGGACGGAGTTCTCTGCCCGGCGCCTTTCTCTAAGGACCTATCAGTAAATTCTATACAAATAAATCAAGAGGAAGTACAGAAAGCAGAGGCCGGCGACAGACCTGGTGTCGGTATCAAAGGAGTTTGGCCTTGGGACCTACCAAGAGGCACCGAGCTCAGACAGAAAGGCAGCTTCAAGGACGTAAAGTCCGGAAAGATGAAGGTTTATGTCAACGGACTTTACAAACAGGAGATAAAGGATGGCAGCAGGCTGACTCTGATATGCAACTGGCAGACACCTCTTGTTACCCTTAAAAACGTTTCTAGGAGCGGCAATGAACTGACGGCCGATTTTGAGGCTGACAAGAATTTCTGTTTTGACAACGGAGATCACCTGCTTCTCATAAACAAGGACCTGCCAATAAGGATCCTTAGAGTGGTTGGAAAGGTTGAGATATTATGATGGAGAAAACTCTGGTAATGCTTAAGCCGGATGCAATCGAGAGACAACTCGCGGGTAAAATAATAGCCAGATTCGAGGAGGCAGGTTTCACGATATCGATGATGAGGAAAGGCAGGATGTCAATGGAACTAGCCGAAAAACAGTACAGAAGCACAGAGACCCAGCTTACTGGCATGGGAAACAAGACCATTGAATCAATGACCAGCTCCGGTCATGAGGCGGAGATAGACAAGCTATTCGGGACTAGGGATCCCTACAAGATAGGGGAGCAACTGATGGACTGGAACAGAAAATTTATGACGTCATCCGATATAATCGCTATGGTGCTAGAAAGAGAAGACGCGGTAGCAAAGGGAAGGGAGCTTATAGGCAAGACAGACCCTTCCGCGGCACCCAAAGGCACTATACGGGGAGATTTTGCAGAAGATTCTATACTCCAGGCCAATCTTGAAGGAAGGGCCACAAGAAATCTAGTGCACGCATCAGATAAGGACGGCGCACAGATAGAGACGAATCTATTTGAGAAAGAGTTCTTCTGATTTTAAGTCTGGCGCCTTATTTTGTACTTAGAAGCAGTTTTCTTTATCGCCTCTTTATTATTGTCCCATTTGACCATTGATACTGCAGTATTCTCCTCAACCCAATCCCATTTGTCGTGTTCTTTATACACGTTGTTCTTATCAGTAACTACAACGTCAGGTCTTACTTCAACTTCAAAGACGCTCTCGTTTTTCTTTGTTCCGTCGCTTTCGAAAGAGAACTCCATTATTTTCTCGTACTTGATTATGTCTTCAGGTCTGATACCAGTCTCCTCAAATACCTCTCTTTTAAGCGTTTCATCCAGCGTCTCCCCACTTTCTACACCACCGGTGACGCTCTGCCATACATCGTTGTTCATTCCGCCAATCCTACGCATTATGAGAAACTTTGGTCCATCTTTCTCCATTCTAAAAATTACTGCTTGTATCTTATTGTTTGTTCTCACCATAACTAATAATAGACTGCAATGTATTTACATCTTTCATATGCCGAGACGCGCAGAGTCCTCCCATAAAACCTTATAACCTAAGCGCTCTTCATTACTCTATAAAAGTAAGAGGAGCCTTTTTTATGAGATCACCAATATGCGCCTTCTTGGGGCACGTCGATGCTGGAAAAACAAGCATAATGGACGCTATAAGGAATACGTTCTTTGCTTATCGCGAGAGCGGCGGTCTTACCCAAAATATAGGCATAACGGAGGTGCCGACGGACAGGATAAAGGAGATAACATCAGATCTCCTAAAAAAATTTAAAGTCGATGTAAACATATCTAACATAATATTCATAGACTCGCCTGGTCACGAGGCTTTCGTTACTCTTAGAGAGAGAGGTGCCTCTATAGCAGATCTCGCGATACTGACCGTGGATGTTACGGAAGGGCTACAGAAACAAACAATAGAGTCCATAGAAATACTTAAATCATACAAGACACCTTTTCTAGTCGCACTCACAAAAATAGACGCCATTCAGGGGTATCTACCCGCCAAGGATATTTCATTCATAGATCTGTTGAGAGGAGAGGGGTCTACCTATACTGAAAACGTGGACAAGGAGGTCTATTCCCTCGTAGCTGAGCTATCTAATTATGGTTTCCAGGCGGAGCGCTATGATAGAGTGACAGATTTTACTAAACAGCTGACCATAATACCTGTCTCAGCAGTGAACAATGTAGGGATAAAAGATTTAATAGTTATGATAATAGGGTTGAGCCAGAGGTATATAACTGCGCAGAGATCCGAAGGTAATCAAGCTGCTATACTTGAGGAGAAACTAGTCAAAGGAATAGGAAAAGTGTACGATTCCATAATCTATTCTGGAGAGCTAAACGTCGGTGATAAGGTGCTTATACAGACAAAGGAAGGCCCTGTTGAGACTAAAGTTAAGGCCATAATGAAACTTATGCCTCTTGAAGAGAGCAGAGAGAACTTCGGTAAGTATGAAAGTGTAAAATCCGCTTCAGCAACGACTCCTATAAGACTCGTCTTACAGGATCCTGAAGCAATGATAGGGACATCACTAGCGGTGTTCAAGACCGAAGATGAGAAGCAGACACTTCTCTCAGAGATAGCAGGATCAAGAGAAGGTTACAACGATGATTCTGCAAAAGGAATAGTCGTGTGCGCAGATTCACTCGGCAGCATAGACGCTATACGGAAAATAGGCGAGTCAAAATTAATAGATATAGGGAAGACTAGGATAGGAGAACCTTCCAAGAATGATATCTCCACTGCAAAGCTAAACAACGGCGTCATACTCGCTTTCAACGTACCTGTGCAAAAGCAGACTGAAGCTATGTCAAAGACGGAGGGAGTGACGATAATAAACACGAACTCTATATACGCCTTGTTCGAGAGATATGGCGAATTCATTAGAGACTTAAACGCAAGGAAATTCAAGTCTATCACCGCTGGTCTTAAGCTTCCTGCAAAGATAGTGTTCTTGAAGGGTAACATATTCAGAAGATCCGGTCCATGCATATTTGGTGTCGAGGTGTTGGAAGGAGAGATAAGACCGGGTTATCCTCTGATAAATGGGAGAGGAGAAAGGATAGGAAGGATAGTTAACATACAGGACGATAATAAGGCACTTGATAGGGCCATAAAAGGAGACAAGGTGGCAATAAGTGTTGACGACGCGGTGTACAGTAGGAATCTAAGGGACGAGGACTTGCTATATACTGATATAGAAATATATGATGTAGTAAAGTTTGAAGACGTAAGAGACTCGTTGTCAAAGGATTATTCGGATGTAATGCTGGAGATACAAAAGATAAAGAAGATTTAAGACCACTCCTTCGCAGCTTTTTCGTAAAGCTCAGGTGTGTCGCACGCCATCCACTTGCCGGAGTAGACGAAACCGTTTATCATGTTATCTCTTACAAGGTGCTCGAACTCATAAGCGATGTTTGACACACCTTCTGGAAGCATACTTATCAGTGACGGATCTATCATGTATATTCCAGTATCGATAAGATGAGATGGCGGGTCGTTTTTCGGTTTCTCTACGAATTCTGTTATCCGGTCTCCATCCATCTTAGCCACTCCAAACTGTGATACATCTTCAACAGTCGTAAGACCTATTGTTGCGAGGGGATGTTTCTCTTTATGGAAATGATATATTTTCGAAAGTTCAAAATCGAAGAGATTGTCCCCGTTCAGCATTATAAAATCCCCTTTTATATTGTTTCCATAAGCTTTTATGGCTCCTCCCGTGCCGAGAGGGGTTTCCTCAATTGCGTATTTTATTCTTACTCCGAAAGCGTCACCGTCGCCGAAATAATCCATTACATTTTCTTTAAGGTGGCTTACCGCAAGAATTATGTCTAGGAAACCGGCTTCCTTGAGACGATTTATTGTGTGTTCCAGTATAGGTTTACCCCTTATTAGAGCCATGGATTTAGGTATGGACTGTGTCATCGGCAGGAGTCTTGTCCCGTACCCTCCTGCTAGAATGAAAGCCTGGACATGCAAATCATTTGCCATTCTTGTTTTTTGTCCTCCCTCTCCTTATGATATTGTCTATGGCAGTATCTAAATTTTTAATCATTAGCCTCTCGTCATAAACTGGTGAATTTAGAGCTCCTTTCCTGAGGTTTTCGTAATAGCGTTTATCTAATATTTTGTTAAGGGCACCTGCTAGATCCGCCTCATTTGCTTCTACTAATATACCATTTACTCCGTTCTTTATGAACTCTCTTGGGCCGCCCTCGTTTGCTGAAACCACTGGTTTTCCATAAGCCAGCGATTCGAGAGGTACTAAGCCCGTGTCCTCATTTATCGCCAAGAAAAGTGTAGCGTAGCATTTCGAGTAGAGCTCCCTAAGCCGCTTTTCACTTATGTCTCTCTCTATTATTATATCACTTCTACCCGCTGACAGCTCTTTCAGGGTTTTAAAATAACTCTCACTCTCGACGAATCCACCTATCACTAGCTTGAAGCCTAGGGAGGGGAGTTTTGATTTTATAAAGGCTTTCACGGCAAGATCCTGTCTTTTGTAAGGAATAAACCTGCTTGGATAAAATATTACCTTGTCTACCCTTCCCTTACTGTGTTTTCCGAAGTCTGCGTTTGGGCCTATCTTGAATATCCTGTTACTATCAATTAGTTTGTAACCTACAAGTCTACTCCTAACCTCATCGCTGAGCACTATTGCATAAGATATGTGCTTCCAGGCGTTTCTCTCTAGTATCCTGTATATAGGAACCAATATAGGCAGTGACATCCTGAATTTCAAGGAGCTGGTTCTGTAATAATTATACATGGAATGTGCCACTCTTAAGGGGGTGTGTGTCAAGGCTATAGTAAGAGAGTGCCTGTTTCTGAACACCGCTAGCTCTGCTATTCCTGCGGTCGATATCATAAAAATGTCGTACTTGTCTAGATTTTTTATCTTTTTCGTCAGCAAACCAAAGAACAGACCAGCTCCTTTTCTTAGGAACCCGTTGGTATTTGCACTGCCAATCTGGCGTACTTTGAACTCTTTGAAATCCGAGAATGTCTTTTCCTTATCATAGCCAAGAGTGTACAAGTCTATACAGTATCTTTTGTCTTTAAGGATGGAGAGTACGATCCGTTCCACTCCTCCTTTGCTTTTTAACCACGGTACAAACAACGCAATCTTTATTTTCTTTTCCATGCAAATTATGTCTGCAAACAGGAAGGTGCTACCACGTTAGTACCTAGGGCGAATATGTACACTAAGAGAGTTGCCGGAACTTGGTTCAGGTGGATTGAAGACGATGCGACTCCGTCTGCGTTGGTAACGCTCCTAGTGCTGTTTATGTACTGCCCCCCATACGTAAAAACGCTGATGTTATAGGCAGTCAAAGCTGTTGGCGTATGCTTACTGCCGAAAAATTCTATGTTGTAGTTCAGAGTGTTGCCGCTGATGGAATAAGAATAATTGATGTAGGTTATGTCCGCCTCGAAGCCTATCTGAACTCTGTCACTGTTGTTATACATTGCATACATAATGTAGTTTCCTGGCGTCATCGGGAGTATCCCAACAATATTCAATTTGGCATTCTGGATGTACGAATACGTGCCGGAGGATACCTTTACAAAGTTTCCGCAGAAAAATGATCCTAGCAGAGTCAACTGTGGTACGGTTAGCGAGAACGAGATCTTAGAACCAAGCCCTTCGTTTGTTACGTAGTTTGCTTCTTTAACGAGGCTCGTAGCTGTAGTAGAAACCTTTGAAGCTACGGAAGCATTGTAATAGCTAGAATAGTACACGAACACGTAAATCAGGAAAAAGCCTATTATTAACAGGGCTATCGAAACTATTATTAGATATTCAGTCGTGAACTGGCCTTTTCTACCCGCCCGTGATTTTTCCCGCATACAGTGTATTATCATCTATCAATATATAATTTGAAACTTTCTGCACTATCTATTTTTTGTTTTGCGGTTCATCGGTGCCGTGAATAAACTTGTAATTTTTACAATTTATTTGCACATTAAGAAAGCTTTATATATAAGTTGCGCTCCTACTATATAAATATTATTATGAGAGTGATAACAAACAAGGAGAGCAAGAAGTGCCCGTCTTGCGGGGCAGATGCAGTCGTCTACGATAAGACTACCGGGGAATCGATTTGCCAGAAATGCGGATACGTCCTGGAGAGCGACATGATAGACTATGGTAGGGAATGGCGATCTTTTGAGGATGAAAGGTCCGAGAGTAAAGGGAGGATGGGGTCTCCTCTCAGCTACGCAAAGTACGATAAAGGGACTAGTACAGTTATAGGAAAAGCTAGCGAATCGATAAAACTATCAAATGCAAACAGAAGAACGTTTTACAAGCTTAGAAAGTGGCAGCCAAGAATATCTACCGCTTTCGAACGCAATCTTAAATTTGCCCTCACAGAGCTAAGACATGCCAGCAACAGGCTGCACGTATCGGACGTTATACAGGAAGAGGCAGCGAAAATGTACAGGGAAGCCATAAGCAGGCGCCTCGTAAGGGGAAGGTCCATGGAGAGTGTCATAGCAGGTGCTCTGTACGCTTCTGCAAGGAAATATAATAGGCCGATAACTTTGGATGAGATCTCTGACACATTCAGCGTAGAGCGAAAGGAAGTCGGAAAAGCTTACAGGCTTCTATGCAGAGAGCTTGGTATAAAGATACTGCCTACATCACCTAGTGATTACATATACAAGTTTGCTGTCGAACTTAAAGTCTCTAACAAGACAGTTGCTGATGCGGTCAAACTCCTAAAAGAGGCTGAGGAAAAAGGGCTCACTAGTGGTAAGGGTCCAATGGGAATAGCAGCAGCGGTTCTCTATGTGGCAACGCTGATAAACAAGGAAAAGAAGACTCAGAGAGACGCAGCCAAGGCGGCAGGTATAACAGAAGTAACGATAAGAAACAGGTATAAAGAACTTTACCAGGCCCTTAATCTTAGAGATAGGTACAAGATAGAAGAATAAGCGGCTCTTCCTATGGATACTTTCAAGGAGGGGAGAATATCTTTTTTCGCGAAAGACGAACAGACTAGGGACGCCAAAGTTTTCTTCAACCCCGCAAGACAATTCGACAGGAACCTTAATGTTTTACTTTTTCGATCACTCGGCATGAAAGATCTCTGTGGAGCAGATCTTTTCTCTGCGAGTGGTATAAGGGGGTTAAGGCTTTCCGCAGAAACAGACGCATTCAAAAGCATTCTGCTCAATGATATCCATACATCCAGTATAATAAAAAAGAATGTGAAGGCAAACGAAAAAAGGCTTAACTCTGATATCATCACAGAATCCTTCAACGTTACTGAGATTGATAGGTCAAAGGGGCTTTTTGATTACATAGATATAGATCCGTTCGGATCACCGGCGTTCTACGCTGTCCACGCTATGAACAATATGAAAGTCGGAGGGATAATGGCTCTTACAGCTACTGATACATCCGCGCTGTACGGAAGCGCCAATAAAGCGTGTGCGATAAGATACAGGGCGGTCTCAGCGAAAACGTCCTACTATAATGAGATGGGTCTAAGGATACTTCTGAAACGAATAGATGACATAGCAGGTGTGTATAGGAGAGAGATAGAGTCGCTGTTTTTTGACGTAAGAAAACACTACATTAGGGTTTATGTGCGCATAAAGAGAATAAGACAGTCTGACGACATAAATCATATCTACCAGTGCGGAAGATGCCCGAACAGGACTCTTATAGAAGGGGGAAAATGTGCCAACTGCGGCTCGGCAATGATCAAGCTTGGGCCCATATGGTCAGGAAAGCTTTTCGACAGAGCACTTGTGCAGAGGATGTATGAAAAATCAGAGGATGCAGATGAAAAGGACTACCTTGGAATCCTCAGGAGTGAAGGCGATTCGATTACTTACTACACTACTACAGAGATGGCTTCTTACCTTAAACAGCATGAAAAAAAGAACGGAGCGATCGGTACAAGAACTGTACTGAATAACAAAGGCTTCAGGATAGATTACTGCTTTAAAGAACTGCTTGAAAATTACAGAAACTTATAACTCCTTTACTTGCTTGAGCAGCGCCTGACCTGGCAGTCCTCTCCTAAATCTAGCAACGACTCTTCCATTGTCGCCGTGGACTCTGGTTATAACCCCTCTTATGAAGTTCTTTGAGAACGTAACCTCGACCTTTTTACCTATGTACTTGCCGGCATCCGTTCTCGTGCTTACACCATCAATCTTTAAAATTGCCTGCAGAACGTTCTGCGTTTTTCTTCCTCTCCTAAAAGATACTATCTTCATTACCATATCATTTTTGTCCTTCGTTGTATTTGTCGCCCTTTTTCTCCATCTCTTTTGATAGCTCCTTATCTATAGCCGGTTTAGGTATACCTTTCTCTTCTCTAATGCTACTTATTATCTTGAGTGTCTTGTCGACCACTTCCTTTGTGATCTTGTGTTTTTTGCTATACTCCTCACCACTAACTTCCTTGAGCTCACCGTGATCTATCTTCTTGAACCACGTAACGACCTCCTCGACCTTCTCAACGTCTTCTTTTGTCAGGACCTTTTCCTTCTCGACTGCTATTGCCATGAGGTTCTTTGCGACCTCCTTTGGTACAGGAGGCAGATAACCGTACTCCATAAGCAGAGCCTGTCCTGCGGCAACTACAGAATTATAAAGGTCAAGACTTAACTTGGTGCTCAGCACGCTGTCGGCCAGCATTATAAGACCCTCTGCATTCTCGATATTCGCGTCTATGGATTCCTTTGTTGGTATTATGTTGCCAGTTTTGTAAAGCATCTGTATAGGCACGAAGAAACCTGTGTCATAAACGGCCACTCCGTCCCTAAGGAGAGTGAGTATAACCGGGTTTGGCTTTATAATAGATGCCCAGAACTCTGACAGAGGATATGCCTGAGCGTGTATTTTATCCGAAAAATCCCTTGCAATCTCTGCCATCTTCGTGAAAAGACGGTCCTTAAGCTGTTCGAGCGTGAATCTCTGTATATCAGTGTCGTCTACTATGAACGCGACGTCTATGTCTGAAGTGCTACTTACACCTGACTTTGTCTTTGAACTACCGAATATTATTATGGATTTTATGTATCTCCTAAAAAGGCTGAGTACTCTAAGGAAATAAGCCCTTACATTATTGGCATCCTTTGCAGGAAGAAGTTTTCCCAAAACATCAAATGACAGACCAGCTAGCTGTCCAGGTGGTTCTATGTGCTCCTCTTTGCCATCTTCGCCGATATCCATGCCCACAAACGATCCTATATAATCTACTCTCTCATTCATTTCGTCTATCTTTGCTGAAAGAGCATCTATAGTAGAGAAGAGCTTATTAAGTGCCCCTTCTATAGGATTTACATTCTCAGTCTGATGCATAGTATAACCTCCACTTTTCAATAAATTTATATTACACACTCTTCTCCTTTATAAGTCTTTATAGCGAATTAAATGTTGTTTTGGCGCCAGAAACTTTCAATGGCTGATATCCATAGTATATATAAATTATTGACACCAAAGTAATGATATGAACCTCCAAGCAGTTGCCAGATACGAAAAAATGATAATGTCCCCTGCTACTTCGGTAAAAGACGTAGACAACTGGATAAATGAGCTTAAGGCCCGCGCGTCCAGCATAGAGGGTCACTATTCTGGAAAGCTAGAAGAGTTCCGCTTCGCTGGCAAGTTTGAAAGGCCTGCAAGTGGACTTCTTGGTGGGGAAAAGGGCTCTCTGGTATCCCTTGATATAGAAAAGGGTTACCAGTTCCAAACCGAATACAACATGCTCATGCAGGAGCTAGGCGGATTGGGATACACGGAAAAACTGAAAACCGCGGAATCAATTGATCCTGCAGCAATCTCAAATATAATGACAATGGTGTTCGAGAAGAGGAAAGCTTTTGAAGATAGGGCCATGACTTTGCTCGGCAGTGTGAACGCAGTGCTTAAATCCATAATATCTATAACATACGAACTGAGGGAGCTTGATAGGAACCTGCAGTTCTATAATCTCTTAGAATCAACAGACAAGGAGAAGAAAGCTGCGGCAGAACTGGCTCTCAAGAGGATATTCGTGGACCAGGTCGACGCGAGGAAGAGAGGTGCAAGTCTTTCGGCGCTGTCGAACGGATACACTCAAGGGCAAGGGGGCGCAGGTTTTATAGACTTAGTCGCATCCTTCTACAAAGTTACAAGCTTAAAGGACATAGCGAACATGCAGAGAAATACCGAGTACAAAGACATCCTGAAGAACAGGTATATAGAATATGAGGAATGGAGGAAATTAAGTGGGTCTGATCTCAAACAGAGGAGGTCTATGCTTCTACAGTATCTGAAGAGTCAGGTATCCTCCTATAAGATGTACTCCGAGTGGGCTGCGGAATCGCTTACTATACTTAAAAGAATAAATCTCACTGGTACAAAAAGTGCAGGGGAGTACCTTGGAAAAATAAAACAGCCTGACATCTTCGAAACAGCGAAGTTTAGCGTATCTATAATAAATGGGAAGCCCATCTACATGAACGATTACGCAGTCGAGAGTGCGAAAGTGTTCGGAAATAGGGGCATACAGATTCCAGTTAAGGTATCCATAAAAAGTCCAGCTTCTGCACCTATAACGCAGGGACCCAAGGAGAGCAGCAGGGCATTCACTTACAAGAGAATCACGAAATACGGGCCAAAAGTTGTGGCGGCCATAGAGGCAGAGATTTCATTCACAGAGAAACAGATGTTCATCAAGGGCGTTCCGCAGGAGAGGCCACAGTACTATGGTACTTTTGATATGAAGCTCGTACCATATTGCTTCACGCTGGATGAGTGGTATCTATTCAAAAAAGCACAGGAGGCTAAGATAAACAAGACGGTTTTCTCCGGTCTCGATAGCGTTGCCGTTTCCTCTCTAGGATCAATACAGAAAGAACTTGACAAATACATGGTGGAAGCGGAGAAGGAGTCAGTAAAAAAGACCGCCAAGAAAAGCGATAGCTACGCTTTCATCGACATATACAGGTCATTTAAAGATGATATATTCGGGATTAATAAGGCTATGTCACTGTTCACGCCGACCATGGATAGGAAATCAAGTATTTTCAAAGCCGACACTTACGAGATAGCGGTCAGCCACAGGAAGTTTGGCGCAGCCAGGGTGAAATCCGCTATCTCTGCAGGCATGTTTGTGGCGATGGATGACCTATCACTGATATATGAAGAGTTCAAGCGCAGAAAGAAACTTCTCACGCCGTTGTCAAAGTTTGACAACCCTCTGTTTTGATAGTATGTTAAACAAAAAGGGAGAGATGCCTATAACTGAGATAGTCGCCATAGTCATCGCCCTTATCTTGGCTGGGATAGGAGTCGTAATAGCGGCTACCTTCCTTTTGGGAGGAGGAACCAGTATAGCCAACGATATACTTAAAGCAATATCGTTCAGCTGGTTGTTTGGTAATGGATAAGAAAGGGTCTGTGCAGGGAACGGTTCTTCTGTATGTAGTACTAATGATAGTCCTTATTATAATAGTGATAATAGTACTGGAGCTGTTCACGCCATACAAATTCTCCAATCTGATAGATTCTTTTATATCCGCGGCCAGCCACAGCGGTGGAGGACAGTATGCATAAGAAAGGGGTCACAGACTACGTGCTCCTCATGATAATAATCATAGTAATCTCCCTTGTCATAGTGATATTCTATCTGGTAATCTTCTCCCCCGGAGCCCTGGGCAAGTTAATACCTCCTCTCCCAAATCCTTTCGGGTGACATGATATGAACGGCAAAGGCATAACGGAGACGACTATATATTATATAATAGCGCTAGTGCTTGCCATAATCTTGATAATAATCTATATACTACTCGCCGGGCCCAACGTAATCTCCAATGCAATATCTAGCGTGCTCTCCGGCTTCAAATCTTCGATAACTTCAGGTCTAGGCAGTATATAAGACTTTCCCATCAAAAACGTTTAAAAGTATGGGACGCTAGGTATTCTGATGGAAAATTGGTACAAGCATTCCGAGGGAAAGGCAGTCAAATCCTTGAAATTCGGAGAGTTCGAAGTAAAGTACGTGAAGAAGGAGAAGAGTGAAGACTTCCAGCCGCGCAACGACAAGGCTCCCATAAACATAAGCAAAGAACAGCTTAAAGTGACTAAAAACGGAGCTAAGCTTAAAGTCAGAAAAGCAAAGAAACTGGCTATAATCGAAGCTCTAAGGAACGATGAGCTGGACAGGGTAGACGAGATAGTCAAGACCCTAGAAGCACAGTAAGAACCGATTTTTACTTTTTTTATGTTTCTTCAGGCGCGGATGTATTATCTCTTAATCTTTTAGCACGGCTGCTATCTCATCTGCCGATCTTTTTGTGTACATCTTAATGAGACCATAGTTTGCATTGGGATCCGTCATCACAGTTAATATAGCGTTTTCACCGGCTTTTATAGCGACTACCCGTATGTCCTTCGATTCAGCGAATATCGTGTCAAATATGTTTTTTGACCCAAGATATTTTAGAGCCTCTTCAGCTGCACCAACCATAGAAGCCATCATGGCGGCGAAGTTATTCGGGTCTATGTCCTGTGGTATCCTGTGTACTATAGGCAGCCCGTCCGCAGATATGACGGCTGATGCTTTTATCCCGCCGACCTCTCCGAGTTTCTCTAAGATCATGCTCATTGATTCGGATTTTGTGGCCATATAACTAATTATAACTCATACTTAATTTAAGCATTTACTAAGTCAGCTCCTCAAAAAGCGCAGAGAGGGCTGCTTCTATCCCCTCTTTCTTAAGTTTTGCCGGTTTGTTAGGGTCTATATTCTCCACGTTCTCAGCAACAGTCTGTATCAGTGGTGCTTCTTTCTCAAGGTGTAGTTTATCTCTTACCTCATCAATGCCGAGCGCACCCGGCATATTAGCCTTATTTGCTACAACGACTATAGGCAGACCGTATGTCTCGGTCTTCCTAAGCATCTCTATCGCTCTTGGAAACTGCGTTGGTTTTGTAGAATCTATTATGAGTATAACTCCTACTGCTTCACCGCCCAGCAGCTTAAGGAGTGGATCGAACCTTTCCTGTCCAGGAGTGCCGAAAAGATCCGCCTTATAACCCTTAAAATCAACGTTACCATGATCAAGGGCTATAGTACCGCCTAATCTGTCAACACTTATTGCGTCCTTAGAAGCTGAGTGAATGAAAGAGGTCTTGCCGGCATCCGTTGGACCGGTGACCAGTATCTTGGGGAAATATATTTTTATTCCCCCTGGTTTTACTGATTTGAAAAGCACAGAGGTGAATTTTTTGCCTATCACCCAGTCACACTTTATGACAGCGAAGTACTGCCCGAATATGACGCGTTTCTCTATCCCTTTGATGTCGACTCTAGCGTTTACTTTTGATATAAGTTTATCCACGTTGTCTTCGCCGTAATTCCAATCAGTGAAAAGGAAAACCGCAGAACTGTCAGAGTTCTTTATCTTGTTGTTGATTAGGTCTACTATAGAAAGTGCAAAATCAAAGTCGAAGAAATCGGCTATGAGCGAGAGTGAATCTATGACTATTAAATCGTAATCCTTTTCAAGTTCATCTGTAATAGCTTTTTTTATCTCTTCTTTGTCATATGGGTTTTTTATCATCCTGCCTATGCTGCCATCGGACGAATTTATACCCGTTATACCGCTGTAGGAATCTATCATGGATAGGTTATCGTTGGTAATAAAGTCATACTCCTTCATATCAGCCAGATACGCTTTCGGAGACGCACGGTTTAGGTACAAGAGCACCTTATTGTTGTGGATGAGGTTGTTTTGTATCAGCTGGTAGCCGAAAACTTCGTTTCCGACAGCAGGAGAGGCAAAGAAGAGGACTCCTTTCCTAGCAGGTATACCGCTAAGCTCTTCGTCAAGCCTACCTATCCCGAATATTGGGTCTTTTCCTTTAGCCATACAGAGAGTTGTCAGACATGGAATATAACCCTTTCAGGCAGTTCAGATGTCTTTCCAGTCAAGCACCTCTTTAGCGTTGCCGGAGACCTTAAAGGTTCTCTTCCCCCCTTCCATCTTAAGTGATATAACCGCGTCCATAAGTGATTTTATAGTTTCGTTTACGTCCGGGGCGTGCATCTCATTGTCTATTAAAAAGACGCTTGATATCCCAGCCATTTTGGCGCGCCCACACACGAACTGAAGAAATCGGTACATCGTTGTCGGATTGTTGTACAGAAGAAGAACTGAAAGGGAATCTATAATGTTAAGCACCGGGATGCCTTCTTTAGACATGTCCGCGTTCATAGCGGACAGAGCCACCGATAATCCTGTCAGGTCTAAAGGCCCGTTAAGCATCTTTGTGTAATTATTATCTCCCGCCTGAGGGGTTATACTCCTGCTGTACACATCTATAAGCTTGAGAGATGTGCCTAGATACTGCGCTATGTTAAGGTGTTTTGACGAGAATTCTGATAGGACGTCGCTTACTGGTTTCCCGGTGGTAACATACACGACCGCTACTTTGCTCTGCAGTGCAGACGTTACGGCTCGGTAGATAAAATCCTCCTTGTTGCTCTCTTTATTCCCGCTTAGAAGATATGTTTTGCGCAGATCTATCCCTCCGACAGAATCGTCGAAAGAACTTATTCCTGTCTTTATCATACCTTAAGCAATTTAACGCGCTTAGATTTTGTGCCTATGGATGTGCCATCAACAGTTATAGAAACGTCCACTGTAAGCTCATCATCTTTCTGATCGAACGTTATCTCCTCCTTAGCCGATTTCTCAACAGATACGTTTATGAAGGGGAAAAGGTAGTTTATGAGACTCCTGAAAAGGGCCTTCTGGTCCCCTCTTTTAATTATCATAGAGACTGTATCATTAAGATCCTGCGTATTGACTATCTTGAAATAGTCAGTCTCTATTATGAGGTCCGTTATTTTCTCGTGTGGAAGCTCAAGCAGGTCGTTTATGGTGTCCCTTATATTTTCGTCAGCACCAAATCGCTTGGATACGCTTCTTGGTTTGCCTCCTGCGATAAAATCAATCGTGAGTTCCGTAGAGTTGACTAGATAGAGCCTTAAGAGAATCTTGTATATCCCGTCCGCGTACAACCTAAGCGGGTGCGTTACCTTAAGCTTCACAGCCCCTTCAAGGTATTCCAGGTTAATATCTAGCCTTTTCGCAGGTATTATACTGTTAAGAGTTGATGCCGACCCTGCACCATCAAAGAATTTCCTGAGTTCATTTATAGCCTCAAAAGCGTTCATCTCCATATCAGATTATGTTCTTCAATAAATATAAAATAGATTTTATGCACAAACACCTGTTGAAGAGGACGCTGGAGCATATAGAGCGGTCTCGTTCGGATAGAGCGCGAAAGCAGAATGCGAAGTAGATATTATTACAGCCACGTATCCTGCGCATCCCGCACTATCATTGAACCATCCAGAGATGCTGTTCCCTCCCAATTCGAACACGTTGGCTGTATTAACGCCGTTTGAATTGACCCAGTTTACATACTGCTGGTTTGTCATCACCATAAATCTAGTGTTGGTTGTGGCATTGTACTGCATATGCACCCTGAAAGTATCCGGTATTGAAAGGAATATATATGAGCCAGCCGGCTCTGATATCTTCTGGTTCCATATGTACAATAAAGGACTGTTATTGATGAATCTAAAGCTGAGAGGTATAATGTTGCCTTCAGATATTGCTATAGAAGAATTTTGTGTCAGGCAGAAACCGGACCCATTTTTGAACACAAGAGTAGTATTCTCACTGCAGCTGTTTATTAGCAAGAGGTGGTTGGAGAAAGCGTAAAAGAACCCCACTGCTATGAGCACTATAAAAAGAAGACTTAAAATTTGTCCAGCATCAGAAGATTTCATAGTATGATTAGCACATTCGTCGATTTAACATCTGCCAAATCAGGATCTATAGCTGCCGCAATTAGGTATCGTTCCAGTTATAGACCAGGCAACCGTTGTCCCGTTGTTTAGGACGCAGCTGCTCGTTCCGCCAGGGACAGTCCCACAGGACCATGTCGTTCCACTTATAGTATCATTTGGATATGTGCACCACTGCGCAGGGTTGTTTACGGCAGAGGATTCAGAGCAAGCGGTCTGGCAGTTTGCCGCGAAAGCCTGTTCGGCCTGGGTGTTAGGGTTCGTGGCGCCTCCTATACCTTTGAATCCACCGAGAACGAAGGTTATAAAAAGAACCAGAATGAGAAGGCCTATAGCTATGAGGATTATTGTATTTATCGGTAACCCTTGTCCTTTTGAGCTTAAAACCATTATCATAAATGTCTTTTTTAGTATTTAAATATTGCATTACTATGAGACAGTCTGCAACTGAATCATGCAATGTGGTCCTTATTATTGGAGTCCAGGCGATGATTTTTTGCAATGAATCCTATTTTTTCTGGATTAATCATTTTTAACATGGCACTTAGCGATGAGCTTGTAGTTTAATTACTAATAAAACTACAAACGAGGTGATTAAACTACAGAAAATGAATCAAACTACAACGCCCTTAGCGATATAACCTATTAATACTATTAAAATATTTATACGAAGAACCCCTGATAATCAATACATTATGCAGCTTAATAGGTTAGTTATAGACGCGGTAAAACCAGTCGGCGAATACAGTATAATAGACCTTGCCACTGATCTATCAAAGCACGTGAAAGGAGGGGCCGTTTCTATAAAGGTTGAAGAGGTAGACATAAGGACAGAGGGCCTTAAGGTAACAATAGAAGGCTCGAGAATAAACTTTAACGGCATACAGAAAGCCCTTAAGGACAGAGGAGCCGTTATAAATAGCCTGGACGAGGCTACTGTCTTATCAAATGGAAAGAGGTAGAGCAAAATATTTCGTCCTCAGTATAAGCGACGGTCTTTTCCTCGGCCTAGGTCTATCCTTAGGAGTCTCTTTCTTCAATGAGTATAGTTTTACTTTCACTTCTATACTTCTAGTAGGCATAACCGGTGCCCTATCCAACATGTTCGCGATATATAACGCGGAGAGCTTCACCTCTGGTATGCAGCTGCTTGAGTACAAGACATTTTTGTTTGCTAGAGATTATGACCCCGTCAAGCTAGCTAGGAGCAAACATAAGAAGAGCCTGAAATACGCCACGGAAAGCTTCTTGTCCACAATGCTTGGCAGCATGATAGTTATC
Organism: Nanobdellota archaeon; assembly: GCA_021802105.1. Lineage (GTDB taxonomy): Archaea > Nanobdellota > Nanobdellia > Parvarchaeales > Parvarchaeaceae > Parvarchaeum. Next base: position 28,552 of record JAKAAW010000004.1, read on the forward strand.
GCGCCGTACCTAGTTTTCTATTCGCTCAGCGGTAATGGAGTAAGGCTCGCGAGCGTCGCTTCTCTGGCAATAAGCCTGGTCGTTCTGGCTATGATAGGTTCATATCATCATAGTGGGCTAAAGTCAAAAATCAAAGGCGCCCTAAAGACTACGGGGATAGGTGTTGCAATAGCTGCGCTAAGTGCCCTGGTAGGATTCCTTCTGAGCACGTTTATCTAATCTTTCTCTATCAGTCTATTCATCTTATCGTTGAAGTGCATGCCTGCGTTTATTACTTTGTCAGCATCTTCACCGGTAATCTCAAGTCTCTCCCCATGTAGCAATTTTTTGCCAAGGCTGAATATCTGCGTGAAAGTCGAAACGTCTTCGGATGTGACCAGATGCATCCTTTCAAGCGACTCAAGCATCCCACTTATCGTCTCTGGAGAAGGCGGAACCTCACCGTGCTTCATTATAATGGCTTGTGCAGAGTTTATTATCGACCAGTACATGTCGGTAATGGACCCGGCCAGTCTAACCTTTGAGGATTCTGCATAGAGCTGGCTCCTTGACAGCGCCGCGTATATTGATTCCTCTGTTGGTTTTATCTCCCCTCTCTCAAGAAGCACCTGAAGCGGTTCGAAGTATCCTGTGTCTATCAAAGGCACTCCATATTTCAAAACGTTTATCGACACAGGGTCAGCTGCTAAAACGCCTTTCCAGAAAGCTGTCAGAGTTACGAAGTTGATGTGAAGCTTTACTGATTTCTCCTCTTTTAGTAGTTTGTCTACATCGGCGTAGAAAGGAGCCAGTATATTCTCGTCTATCTTATTAAGGACGTCATCCATTATTATCATTATATCCACGTCGCTCTGCTCCGTTTCTTTGCCTTTGCTGTAAGATCCAAAGAGCGTGATTGTCTTTATCAGCTTTGGATATCTTTCGAACGCATTTTTAGCGAATCTGTACGCAGCGTCATATCCTTTTAATCTTAATTTTCCTTCCTCATTTTTTTCATCCATATCAAACCATCGGTGCTCCAGAGAAGTCGCCTCCTCCTTTGTTGTCCATATAACCTGCTCCAAAAGTAGGGGCTATCCCGCTGAAACCGCCGTACTGGAACAGGTCGTTTCTAAGACCAAGATTTAGGTAAGATGAGTAGTCACCGACTATCGAAGAATAAGGATTTCCGGCGTAAGCCGTCAGGCTGGCGTAAGGGGTTTTATCAAACAATGGAGCGCTCATGTACTGGAACGAAGGTCCCATGCCAGCGGTTATGCCTCCCACGCCTCCGAAAACTTCCATGATCGCAGGCGCATCGACGCCGGCGTTCTTGAGGGTCTCATATATCTCCTTTATCGGAGCAGTGCCTTCGCCTAAAGGCAGGTGTGCATCTATATCTCCCATATTATCGTTAAGGTGGTATCTTTTCACGTAGTCTCCGAGCTTCTCCGCCATCTTGACTATATCTTTGTCCGAATATGGTTTTCCCGTGTCTGGATTAACGTAGGATTTGAATATATTAAGGTGACCGACGTCTAGATTGACACCTATAAGTTTGCGACTGAGGTCCTCAGCGCCAGATCTCGACAGGCGGAGCGTCTTGTCGTTCATCGCCGCCTCCACGAACAGCTCCCTCGCCTTGTCTATTGTCTCTCTTACATCGGTAGGATCACTAAGGGACATATCCGGCGTCATTGTGTTCTCAACGAGTATCATCGGTTTTGTCGAGGTTTTGGCGGACATTATTGCCGCGTCCTTTATACCCTCAGCGGCAAGCACTGGCGCCTCTTCCTCAAAACGTGTGAATCTTTTGTCTATGTTAGCTAGCTGTTTCTCTTTCAAAAATCTCCTGTTCTGTATACCTTGCTCCTCCTTATCAAGAAGCTCTTTCATCTTGATTAGATTAAGCTCTTTTTGGGTTCCGCGTATGGAATAATCTACAAGCGAGTCTGCTATCTGCTTTTTTTGGAGTTCTATATTGTGCTGGCTTATGTCAAGACTTGCCAGTTCTTGGCTGTAACCCATTGCTTCCTGATCCTTAAGAAAAGCGAACGTAGCTTTTGGCGATAGGGTTATACCTCCTTCCCCTTGGATTATGAATTTTTTCCTCTCTTTTTCATCCTCAAGTTTGTCATAGGCCTTCTTTATCTCGGTATATCTATCCAGAAATTCCCTCTCAGTCACATTCGGAATTTTGTATGGACCTACAGTGAACGCTTTGTCCTGCTCTTTATCGTACACAGAAAAACGCATATTTGGGTCGGGGCTTCCAAAGTTATCCGAAGCCGCGTGGAATATTATGGGCATGTTACGCCTGCCCATCGGTTTGCTTACGTCATCAGTGAAATTTATAGCGGCGGCAATCTCCTTCTTCATCAGGTCCATGTACTCAGCGTTCCTCTCACCTGTTTTTGGATTTATGCCTGAAAAATTTATGGACCAAGGTGCGTGCACGCTTAGGTCGGAGTCGGTCGTCCTTGCTAGGTTGCCTATCGCCTCCCTTTCCTTCTTAGTTATCCTGGCTGCGGGAGTTCCCTGTCCAGTAAACCCATATAGGCTTGCTAGGTCAAGCTCAACCATTTGTGCCCCACTTCTCAGTATCTTTGCGAATTCCGCCAGCTGGTTGTTCTCGCCTATCGATACACCAAGTGAAGCCTGTTTAAACGCATCATTAAACTTGTTGTCAAGTCTATACTCTGTCATATATTCTCTATGATTCAAACAGATATATTAGTTTATCGCACTCTTTTTAGGAGCCAAAAAGCCTATAATGCTCCTTCATCATGCATCTGTTGAAAACAACAGTCACACCCTCCTTCTCTGCCATCTCTCTTGCGCCGTCGTTTTTTATTCCTTCCTGCATCCAAATGACCTTAGGTGGTTTCTTAAGGACATCTTCCACTATGCCAAGAACTTCTTCTGACGGCCTGAATATATCTAAGATATCGAAATCTGTGTCGACATCCTCTATATTTCTAAACGCTTTCAAGCCAAGAACAGTATCATGGTTCGGATTTATGGGTATTATAGTATATCCTTTTTCCAGCAGATATTTTGGTATCTCGTGTGCCGCTTTTCCTGGAGTATCCGACACTCCGACTACGCACACTCTCTTATAATCTAAAAGAATTTTTTTGATGTCTCCGTCTGTGTGAGAGTCCTTTTCCATTTGAATATTAAGGCATGTCACTAATAATACTTATAGGAAACCGCACACATGACTATAACGGAGATTATCCATGCAGACCAATGTTTAAATAACACGAGATGCTTTTTTAGGATATGAAGATTAAAAACGCGAAAGCTTTCAAGATACTCAACTCAAACTCAAATTTCACCGTACAGGTGAACATAACATCAGACGCTGGCGTCTTCAAGGGATCTTCTCCGGCAGGGGAGAGCGTAAGCGCGTTCGAAGTCACTCCATTCAAGGAGGGATTAGATCAGGAGATATCAGCTTTCAACGATTTTCTTAAAAAAATTGAGAACAGACAGTTATCTGGTCTAGATGATATATACGCGCTAGAAAAAGAGATACCAAAGGAATTCGTAGGCGGTCCATCACTGTCATTATCTTACGCTATGGTTTACGCATTGAGCCATGAGCTCAACAAAGAACCATACTCTTTGTTCGGCTCAAAGAACACTGTACTTCCCATCTCTAAGATGCTTGGAGGAGGTATGCACGCGTCAAATCTTGGGATGGACATACAGGAAATACTTGCCGTAACCCTTGGCGATGATATAAAAGAAAGCGTCGATGGAACTCTCAGCGTATACAAGCAGTTAAAAGAGCTCCTTAAAAACAGTACCTATAGCTTCGTCGGCGGCGTAGATCCTGAAGGAGGGTTTGTAACCGGTCTGGATAACTACGAATCCCTAAAAATGGTTAAAAAAGCTATAGAGAAGGTGGTCGAGAAAACAGGTAAGGATATACGCTTAGGAATAGATATGGCGGCTTCCACCTTTTTCAAGGATGGGGTGTATGTGTATAAGAGGCCTATATACGGGAAGAAAGAGGTATCCTCAGGTGAGCAGATAGACCTTATAAAGAAGCTTATAGACGAGTTCGATTTGTATTTTATAGAAGACCCTGTTGATGAATCCCTTCTTGAGGATTATGGCAAGATACTCTCTTTGACTGACAATCTTGTCGTAGGGGACGATGCTACAGCTACTGTCACAGAGAGACTGGAAAAGGCGAAAGGAAAGATAAACGCTGCTTTAATAAAACCAAACCAAGTGGGGCTGCTGTATAAAGTGAAAGAATTCTCCGACAAAGCCGACAAGATGGGGATAATAAAGGTTGCGTCGCACAGGTCGGAAGAAACCCGTACAACTCTGCTGTCTGACCTGGCAGTAGGTCTCGGCGCAAAGTATTTAAAAGTAGGAATTAATAGAGGTGAGAGAGTAGACAAGATTAATAGACTGCTCGAGATATGTCAAGTATGATGTTAAAGAAAACAGAGAAATTGGAAGCGTACAAGAAGTACGGTACACGCATAGGTACAAAATCCGTTAACGCGGCCATAGACAAGTTTGTATTCAAGAAGATAGCCAACAAGTTCACCATACTCAACATAAAGCTAATAGACGAGCGTATAAAGCTTGCTTCCAAGATGCTGGGCAAGTACAACAGAAAAGATGTACTTCTTATATGTACCCTTGACAGCGCTTATTACTCTATATACAACTTCGCGAAGCTAATGAAAATAAGCGTTAACTTCGGCAGGTATTTAGCTGGTTCGCTGACAAATATCAATTACAAGAATTTCTTCGAGCCGAGAATATTGCTAGTTACAGACCCGAGCGTCAACAGGAGAGCTATAAACGACGCAAAGAGGATAAACATCCCGATAGTTGGGATCTGCGACACCGACAACAGCGCGAGTTTTATAGACATCATAATACCGGGAAACAACAAGAGTGGAAATAGTATAGGTCTTATACTATACCTTCTTGCCTATGAGATGGGCACAAAAGAGGAGAGGGAGAAACTGGAAAGCGTTACGATAGACGATTTTATTTCCAAAGAATTAGATTTCTAGATTTATGGATTTTTGTGACGTTTATTTGGGCGGCAAGCCCATCGCAAAAGGGGTGAGATACTGCGGCAGCTTCAGGCTGAAGCTTCTAGGTCTTATGTTCGTGAAGAGACCGGGTGCTGGTGCTTTTCTTCCAGACGTCAGAGACATACACATGAACTTTGTAAACTTTGAGCTTAGGGTAATCTGGTTAGATAACAAGTTCAGGGTTGTTGATGATAAGATTGCAAAGAGATGGAAATTATATAATGGGCCAAGAGATGCATCGCACGTACTTGAACTCCCCATATCCAATCGAACCAAACTTAAGACCGGCGATACTCTTAAGATAATAGTATATGAAGAGAATAACAAAACAAAAAAGAAAAGACGCTGAAAAAAAGCGTGAGATTAAAACGGACGTTTTCAACACTTCTTGCAAGTCGGTGAAGCTGTTTGACTTTGAGATGATCCTACCAGGAAACTCTGTGGTTAGAGTGGGGGAAAAACTGGATATATTGACAGGCGGATTAAGTCCTAAAAGTATGAGCGGTGGTATCCTTTCAATCCTAAGGAGTGCTGTGGCTGACTGCGGCGTTTTCGACGGCGTTCTGGTATCTGGAGGCATAGATTCTTCTGTTATAGCGGCTATAGCGGAAGAAAAAATAGGGAGTATACGCCTTTTCGTAGCTGGTTTCCCAAGCAGTGATGACGTTGCTTTCTCTGAGATACTCGGCAGTAGTCTAGGTGTAAAAGTCGACAGTATTATTCTAGACGAAAAGAAGATTGAAAAGATAATAAAAAAGTTAAAGGCTTTTGGCCTCGATACATACAGTGTCATAATAGGCATAGTCGAATACGCTGCCATCGAATACGCAGCGTCGCACGGCTGCAGACGTCTCTTGAGCGGAGTAGGAAGCGATGAGCTTTTCCTAGGTTTTAGCAAACACAGAGAAGAAAAGTCTGTAGCGAAGCTCAAGAAGATGCGCGAGTCAAGGCTGTCTTACATAAACGTTACTGACTTGTACCGCATTAAAACCATAGCTGATAAGCTAGGTGTGGAAGTCTTATTACCTTATTTAAACGAGAAAGTCGTTAATTTTGCATTGAATATGCATATAAAAAGCACACAGTATATTTATCGCAAGACGCTTTTGAGGTCAGCTGGAAAACAGCTCGGCCTCGACGAGCGCATTGTGGAAAGAAACAAGAAAGCCATGCAGTACGGCAGCGGTGTTATGAAACATCTTGAAAGAATTGCAAGAGAGCATGGCGTAAAAAACGTAGGTGAATACATAAAAAGAATATGATAAAAATACAAGCATTTGGAGGATACAGTAAGATAGGAAAGAGTATGACGGCTATCGATGTCGACGGCGAGATAATCTTAACGGATATGGGTGCTGATATAGAGAAACTCGTAGATTTTGAGGATGACAAGAGCATAATATCCGTTCATGATACGCCTGCTCTTATAGATAATGGAGTCATACCAAATGATGTTAAATTCTTCGAGGAAAACGGTAAGAAAGTTAAGGCGATAGTCCTGACCCACGGTCACCTAGACCACGTTTGGGGGGTGCCTTTCTTGGCGGCAAAGTACAAGTGCCCCGTGATAGCTACGCCATTCACGATAAAGGTTCTGGACAACCTTATGAAGAACTTTAGACAGAAAGGAATCAACACGGTCAGACTGAATACAGGCACGGAGTATAAGCTTTCAGAAAGCATAAGCGTAGAGCTTGTCAACATAACGCACTCGATACCGAACTCTGCGATGACAGTGATACATACAAAGTACGGCGCGATTGTTTATGCAAATGACTGGAAACTAGATGACACGCCCACTCTGGGACAAAAGCCGAACTACGCGAGGATGCAGGAGCTTGGAGACAAAGGGGTGCACACCCTTATCTTGGATTCGACCAACGTAGATCATGATGGATACACGTTCTCAGAGAGCGTCGTGAGAACGATGCTGGAAGACGTCATAAAGAAATCACTTAGCAACAAGACGATTTTTATAACCACCTTCTCATCCCATATAGCTAGGATAAAGAACATAGTAGAGATAAGTAGGAAGTCGGACAGGCAGGTCCTGATATTTGGAAGGAGCATGGCGATGTATATCGGTGCGGCTATTGAAGCTAATATAATAGAGAAATCAAAATTGCCTGAAGTCATAACTGGTCGGACAAAAATAAATGATATACTTAGGTACGTCAGAGGTAAGCCGGGGAAGTACGTGATATTATGTACAGGGCATCAAGGGGAGAAAGGCGCTTTTCTTGACAAGCTCGCTACGGGACAGTACGAATATAGGCTCGGAAGCGACGATGCAGTAATTTTTTCGTCAAGAGTAATCCCTACCACCCTTAATATAGCGAACAGAAGCATCCTTCAAACTGCTCTTGAAAAGTTAAATGTAAACATAGCCGACAACGTGCACGTATCTGGACACGGTTCCAAGAACGATTATAAGCTAATGATAAAGATGTTAAGGCCTAAGCACCTTATACCATCACACGGTGGCATGGACAAGATAAGCGTTGCCATAGATGTTGCAAGGGATTTGGGGTACGAACTCAACAAGACATCGCACATCCTGCTAGACGGTCAGGAACTGTCGCTAGAGTGAATTGCGGAAATATTTAATATAGGAGGAACCTACTCTTTGATTATGGATGATAGTACGGATGGTTTTTTGGCCCAGTCAAAAATCTGGAACAGGGACATCGAGAAGAAGACCATAGAAGTGATGGGAAAGAGGGCATATGGCTTTGATAAGTCGTCTGATCTTAATACTTTCTCCATGGACACCCCTCCCCCGTATGCATCCGGAAGACCATGGCACCTGGGCGCAGTTGCCCAGTATTCTCAGATAGACGCGATAGCTAGGTCCTCTAGAATGTTTGGAAACCAGGTTCTTTTTCCTGTCGGTATAGACAGGAACGGGATACCGGTCGAGCGTTATACCGAAAAAAAGTACAATATAAGCATGAGAAGTACAGACCGAGAGAAATTCTTAGGCATGTGCAGAACGGCTTTGGACGACCTCGAGAAGGAAATGCTCGCCCTTCTGGACACCATAGGCTATTCCGCCGATTTTAGCAGACTCTACAGGACGGATAGCGACGACTACAGGGCATTCACGCAGGCCACATTCATACAGCAGTGGAACGCAAAGAACATATACAAAGGTACAAGACCTAGCAATTATTGCGTGGGTTGCGGTACGACGATAGCCGATGCCGAGATAGAATATTCAGATCTATCTTCAAAATTAACTTACATAAGATTCAAACTGAAAGGGTCCGACAAGACAATAACCATAGCAACAACCAGACCAGAACTTTTGGGTGCGTGTGCTGCGATAATGGTTAATCCCAACGACGATAGGCATAAAGAGATGATAGGCAAGAAAGCCATAGTTCCCATCTATGATCTGGAGGTAGAAATAATCCCACACGAATCAGCGAAACCGGAATTCGGAAGCGGTGCTGTGATGATATGTTCCTATGGTGACTATAACGATGTTCTACTTTTTAGAGATCTTAGCTTAAAAGAGAGGATACTTGTAGACACTTTCGGGAAAATGAACGAAAATGCTGGTAATGAGATCCTTGGACTTAAAGTAAAAGATGCCCGCTCAAAGATAGTTTCAATGCTCGAAGAGAGCGGCCTTGTAGAAAAATCTGAAGATGTAAGTCATAGAACTCCTATATGTGAGAGGAGCAAAACGCCCATAGAGATCATACCAATGGAAGAGTATTTCCTGAAAACCGTCGATGATAAGGAGCGCCTTATGGAAATAGCAAAGAATATAGAGTTCATACCATATCAGCACAGACAGATACTTATAAACTGGATAAATGTGGCTTCGGACTGGCCTATATCAAGGAGGAGATTCTATGGCACGGAGATACCTATATGGTACTGTGATAAGTGCAGTGAGCCGTATGTCCCCCCGCCGGGAAAATATTACAAACCTTGGAAGGAAGCCCCGCCTAGCTCGGCGACTTGCTCATCCTGTGGAGGGAAAAGCTTCAGGGGAGATGATAGGACATTTGATACGTGGATGGATTCGAGCGTAAGTGCTTTATACGTCAGCGGTTACGGCAGAGACGAAGAGCTGTTCAAAAAGACTTATCCAATTACAGTAAGGACGCAGGGTGTCGACATAATCAGGACATGGATGTACTACAGCATAGTGAGATGCTCGCAGCTGTCCGGAAATGCCCCTTGGAAAAAAGCATGGGTAGGGGGTATGGGCCTGGACGAGCATGGGGTCAAAATGAGCAAGAGCAAGGGCAATGTTGTAGATCCTTCCCCTCTTATGGACAGGTATGGTGTCGATGCGTTCAGGTTCTGGGCAGCATCTGAGGCCTCGATAGGCAGTAATTTCTCCTACTCTGAGAGCAAACTTGCCGGCTCACAGAAATTCCTCACCAAACTACTAAACTTGTCAAAGCTGATACACGCGCTTGGCAAGCCCGTACATGACATTGGGTATGACGACTTGATGCCTGCAGATAAATGGATAATGGGAGAGTTCTCTGCTCTCGTTAAGGACGCTGTGTCTGGTTACAAGGAGCTTAACTTCTTCATCCCATCTAACAGGATACGCAACTTCGTTTGGTCGGTTTTCGCACCTCATTACGCTGAAATGGTCAAGGCCAGGGCGTACGGTAATGGTTTTTCTGATAAACAGAAAAATGCTGCAGTCTACACGCTTAACCACGTTTTGGATGGAGTCCTTTTGCTGACTGCACCTATATGTCCTTTTATAACGGAGGCATTGTGGTCGGAATCGCACGGGACCGGTGAATCCGTACACTCCAAGACCTTCCCCGCACTTGGCAGATCAGAGGAAAGATACATGCTGGGAGACGCACTAGTAAAATTCAACAGCATGGTATGGGCGGAGAAAAAAGATAAAGGAATGTCTCTCAGAGACAGCATATCTATAGCTATACCTGATGAGCTAAAGGAAATGTCTGACGACCTTAGAGCTATGCACAACATAAAGTGATATGGTAAAAATAACCGTAAAGAACATAAACTTCGGGGAAAAGGAGATAGAGCTGGAGAGCAGTAAAGTGAGCGAACTCATAAACAAGTTAGGCACTAATGATGATGCTTCTATTTTTGTAGGAGACGACGGCGAGATATACACCAAGGACATTAAACTGCGTGACGGGTCTATAGTAAACATGATAGAAGTCTTCTCTGGAGGGTAACCATGGAGTGTCAGGTGTGCGAGAAAACAGCGGTCATAAGCACGTCCAACGGAACATTCTGTTCTGAGCATTTTAAGGACAATTTTGAGAGGACCACTCTGGATACTATAAAAAAATATAATCTTATCAGAGAAGGAGAAGTCATAGGGGTGGCCAATTCCGGCGGAAAGGACTCCCTCTCCTTGCTTTACATAATCTCGAAACATTTCTCGAAGACAAATCGTATAATCTCCATAACTATAGACGAGGGGATAAAAGGTTACAGGGACAAGACCATAGAGACGATGAAGAAATACTGCAGTGAATGGGGAGTCAAGTATAAGATATACAGCTACAAAGACTTTGCAGGGCTTGGTATGGATAGCATAGTCAAGGTTCAGAAAGGCATCCCGTGTGCTGCGTGCGGCGTACTCAGAAGGCATCTTCTAAATGCAGGTGCGCTCGAATCCGGCGTTAACAAGTTATGCACTGCCCATAATATGGATGATGAGGCGGAGAGCGTTTTGATGAACGTTTTCCAGAATGATTTCGAAAAATTAGTGCGCTCGGGACCAGTATCCGGTATCTCGTCAAATGATGGGTTTATACCCAGGGTTAAGCCGTTCATATTTATTAGTGAAAAGGAAACGATGCTTTTCTCTATTTTGAACGGTATAGAAGCGTTGCACACTGCTTGTCCATATTCAGGTTTTGGTTTTAGAGGGATTATGGCACGAAGAGTAAAGCAGCTAGAAACGAAAATACCGGGTTCTAAAAAGAGACTGGTCAAAGCCGCTATAAGGATAAGAGTGCTTGGATCAGGATCAACAGCGGGAAGGCTCGTCAAGTGCTTGATGTGCGGCTCTCCAACTCCAGAAGATGTGTGCGAGGCGTGCAGGATAAAAGAAAGGCTATCAGGAGTTATAGAAACGTGATACCATCTCACTAATAACAAATCTTTAAATATCAAAAACTGCATCAATAAAACATTATGCAGAACTCTGAGTCCAATGTAGAGGTCTCTCAAGATTATGGTGCGTATTCAAAAAATATAAGCGATTTTAACAAGAGACTCAACGATACGCTTAACGATATATACAGGCGAATAAACGCACTTGCGGAGAGTATATCAGACATAGACGCGTCTAGACGGGACAACATAGATCCAGTTTACATCAGAAAGATAGATTCTAAGGTAGAGAAACTATCATCTGATCTTAACGACGTAATATCTAATTTCAACTCTGCAGTCGATAAGATGAACGATAACTACAAGGACGCTTCGTCGAAAATAAATAAAATAAGCTCGTCAATGGACCAGCTATCTGTAAATTCAAGATCGCTCTTGTCTGACATGAACAAGAGCATAAGTAGCTTCAACATGACTTCAGAAAAGATAAATAGGGATATTGACATAAACGCAAAGAAGATAGAGGATATAAGGGGAAGCATAGATAAATTCTCAGAAACCACCAAATCGGAGATAAACGAACTGAGTTCCGCTGACAATGAACTTACCAGTAAGCTTAACAAGCTGTCGGAGACTCTTTACTCTGGCATACCAAATATAAACCGGCTCATAGATGATCTGAATCAGTTGAAAAAATCCACCTCAAATATAAATTCCCGTTTCGAGACCATTACAAACAGCACGAACTCATTGTCAGTAGAGACGAATAGCCTTAATCTCAAGCTTGATACGCTGAGCAAGGAGTTCCAGAACATACAATCTAGTGTATCAGACACGCAGAAGCACGTTATGGATTTCATAAACATAGCTAGATCATCCATAGCAAATGTGAGTACATATAACCCGGAGACTCTCAATGTAGAAATAAGCAAGACAAGAGATAAGACCGATTCGTTAGAAAACCAGATGTCTGACACCGCATCGCGCATAGAAAAACTGCAGTCATCGTTGTCTTCGGTAAACGGGAAGATATCCGAGTTGTCTGTGGTAAAGAACGCATCAAAACTGTTCGAGAATGTACAGAAGCTGTCGGACACCATAGAAGACGTGGAGAACAGGATAAACGCAAAAGCATCCAAGATAGAAGTCATATTCAATGAGATGAACAGCCAAATGAACCGCTTTGTTGATATTTCGGACCGATTGAATGAACTGTCAAAAAGATTCAATGAGACCGACTCTGAGATAGGAAAGGTTAAGGGCAATATGCCTATGTTCGCCACAAAAGACGACATACTCGATATACACCGTAAACTCGATCAGATTTCTAAACCTCAGAACTGAAACCTTTATGGAAGAAAACGGCGGGAAAATAAGGAAAAGGTTGTATAAAGATATACCGCTGGCTGGCATAAGCCTTAGCGAGTTTGAGAGGCCTGGCAACGATTATTTCACAAACCTTAGAAGGTTCTGCATATCTATAGGAGTAATAAGTCCCGGCGAGAGTAGGGTCGGCATAGTGCACATATTAGACGTATTGCTCAAGGCAAGGAAGGGCCACCCACACGGTCTAGACAGCTATTCTATCGTAAAGGAACTCTACAAAACCGACGTCAAGATAGTTTACGCAAATATATTAAGGGATGTTAGGAAGCTGATTGAAGTAGGCTTGGTCGAGAAACGCGACAGTAAGTATAGGATAAAGGAGAACCTGAATCTTAACGAGATACTGAACTCATTTATAAAACCATACATAGTGGACAGGATATTGAAGCGCGTTTCGGAATACGCGATAAAATTGGATGATCAGATAAACAAGTAGTAATCAGATCTCTGACACTAATTTATATATCCTCTTACCGTTTGTTGTCAGCTTTAGTAGTTTCTTGTGCGATGTCCCGTTAGAGGTTATTATGCCAAGTTCTATCATTTTCTTGATAAGTTTTATTATGTATGCGTAGCTGCAGTCTATTCTCTTGGCAGCCATCGCAGAGTACATATTGCCATCATTTGAGGCTATCATCTTCAGAAGGATAAATGGTTTTTCATGTAGGAACAATCTTCTTATCGCCTTATTTGGATTGACCTCCCTGTTATGCATACACTCAGTAATGTTATATCCTATTTATAACTTTAACAATCGTCTGCGCAGTTGTTTTTTATCTAAATAGGCACGCAACACAATCTGCATATATTAGGAATGTAATGATTTTATCTCAAATAAATTGGACTGTTTATTGAAGTTTTTATAGAAGCTTATAAATTTGTGTTACACACCCCTTAAGATTTTATCTTTTATCGCCTAGAATGGTATAGTATGCATTATCCTTATCT
>JAKAAW010000005.1 GCA_021802105.1 Nanobdellota archaeon
GCAAAAGAATTTAATTTGGACACTTCAAATATAAAACCAGTGAAATTGGATGATTTCAAACTAGCGGCTAGAAGACCAAAGAAAACTTTCTTAAATGTAGAAAAAATATCTAATTTATTTGAAATAGCTAGTATAAAAGAAAACCTTAACAAAATAAAGAGTGAATATGCAGATTATCTTAGCTTTTAATAAGTCTATCCTTTATTATTTTTGAGGACTCATATAAGCTTTCAAAAGTGCCTGCGTCCAACCAGGGCTCTTTTAATATAACATAATTTAACTTTCCATCCTTTAGATATAGATTATTTAAATCGGTTACTTCTAATTCCCCGCGTTCTGATGGTTTTAATGACTTTATCTTGTCGAAGACAGTAGAGTCATAAAGATAGAGACCTGTAACAGCGTATTCTGATTGTGGCTTATTAGGTTTTTCTTCTATCCTGAGTATTTTCTTGCCAGAGTTATCAAAAACTGGTACTCCAAAGCGATTTGGATCCGACACTTCTTTAAGAAAAACGGTTGCACCCGATTTAAAATCTTTAGTATACTCTGATATATCATCTAATATTATATTATCCCCTAATATCACTAGGACGCTCTCATTACTTATTATACCCTCTGCTAGACCAATGGCTTGAGCTATCCCACCCGCCTCATCCTGTAAAACATAGTAAAAATGAGCTCCAAAATCTGCACCTGACCCTAATAAATTAAGGAAGTTTCCTGCATGTTCTTTGCCAGTAACTATGATAATATCTTTTATCCCGGCCTCTATTAAAAGCTCTATAGGGTAATATACCATAGGTTTATTGTACACTGGCAATAAGTGCTTATTAGTAACTTTTGTAAGAGGACTCAATCTTGTACCATGTCCGCCTGCCAGTATAATTCCTTTCATATACATTAAACCGTGATTTGGTACAATTTAGGCTATACCACCCCACTTTTCCTGTACAGCTTCACCATAGTTTTATGATATACCTTTATATATAAGCGCCAGCTAAAAAAGCGCAGGAGCAAACCTATCAGATTTTTCCACTTCTGATTATCGTTTTTTATTATGTCAAAGAAACGCCAAAAGAAAAGTTTTAATGGTATTCTTTTATCACGCAGCGCCAAGATACTGAAATTCCAACGTTTTTTGTAAATTTCGCAGTATTTTATTACAAGACTACTATGTGGAAACGTATCCTTTACATATTTTAAAAATGTTTCTACGCCATAAATGCTGTTTTTCTTAAAAACACTTTTAGCATCGAAATAGCCTTTCAGATTATTGTTTATATTCATACTAGAACTCTGATGTCTTCGCCATAGTGTAAGTTTTTTATTATCTATTATAAGTTCTTTGTTCATCGCTAAAGCAAGGAAAAACATCGCTGAATCCGCAAAAGTAACAAGGCTTCTCAAATTAATGAGGTGATCAATGTATTTACTTTTACGGATGGTTATAGAACTATTATTCACGTCAGATCCATAGAACAAAAGTTTCTTTAACAATGAGTCATTGATATTTGACTGGATAATCAACCGTTTAGGAGTTTGTCTTCTCTTTATCTGTATTCTCTTAAGATTGGCATCAACATCTATGGAATTATTATGGTAGAAAACCAAATTTTTATTTTTTCTAAATAGGTTGTTAACCGTATTTAACTTTTTACTATCAAATAGATCATCATCCTCCAAAAAACATATTATATCGCCACTGCTATGCTTCATTCCCAAATAAAATTTTTCCATAAGTCCTGATTTTTTAGTATAGAAATTTTCAACTTTTTCATTAGCTAATATCTTGTCTATTGCGAAGTCTCTAAAGTTCTTAACGACTATTATTTCATATAAATTTTTGTTAAAAGACTGTTTGAGAACAGAGTTCACCGCTTCTAATAAAAACTGCTTTCTTTTATGTGCAACTACTATTACAGATATTGATTTAGTTTTGGCTTTCATAAATTAGTTGTAGATTCTGAAATAATTTTCTTAATCAAAGACATACGTCTTTTCATTGAAAACTTACCGCTCCTAATCAATTCCTCATTTCTTTTTCCCATTTTATAACGAAGTTTTCCGCTCTTTAATAAGCGGTCCATTCTATTCATAAGAAAAGAAGATATACCTTTAGGGTTATACGTCTTAAAATCGGTATTTGTTTCAACTCTTATCATCTTCTTTTTATCCCAAAAAAGCGAGGGTAGTGGTATTATAAAACCATTATAACCATCCCTTATTTTATCCCTTAGTGGTGGGAGATCTGATGCTATTATTGGTAGACCTGCTCGCATTGCCTCATATAAAATATTTGAGTTTGTATCAACAAATGATAGATTTACAAATATATCTGACATTGCAAACAAATCCTTGAGTTGATTTTCATTAAAATTGCCTTTAATTATATGAACGTTATAATCCTTCATAAAATCGATGTCTTCTTTTAATAGACTATCATTGGTTTTAATTATCCAATTGACCTTGTATTTTCTCTTTAATTCCGGGTAGATATTCTGAATAAGCTTTAATCCACGTTCATAGATACCATTATTTGCTATCATAAGTATAGTTACTCCACTGTGCCGCTTCTTTTTTATCTTCTGATATTCCACTGTAGTATACACTACAGATATCTTTTTCCTTATTTCGGAATCTTTAAATTCCCTTTCCATTGATTTCTTGGCGGAGTCTGTAACTACAACAATCCTTCTACAATACTTACTTTTAAGGAAATGACTAGTTATAGCCTTTTGTATAGGTTTCCAAAGTTTGTACTCCATACCTACAAACCCATATGGATGTTCTACCTCCACTACCCATGGTTTTCTATTTAGAGGTAGTACACCTCTAGTAGAATAGATAATGTCCGCACCTGTTCTATAATAAGTTATCCTAGGCAAACATAATAATTTAGTTACCATAACCGATACAAAGCGCAGAGAAAAGAACCTTTTTAGACTCGCTCCTGTACGCGCAGGACTGTAATACTTGTTCACATCCGGGTTGCCGGAGATTTCATACTCAAAGCCTTCCGGCAGGTAGTCTATGAACCTCTTGTACCTGGGATGAACCCCTACCGCAATAAACACTTTCATGTCGTATATTATGCACTGTTATTTTAATAATTGATGCTCCTGGCTAACGCTAAAAATATAAAGCCAGACCTGCATAAGCAGATATGCGAGTGATGATAGGTGGCATAGACGGATATATAGGATGGGCTTTAGCACTGCATCTTGTCTCCAAGGGACACGAAGTCTCGGGGATAGACAATTTCTACACGAGAAAACGCGTGAAAGAAGTAGGTTCGTGGTCGGCGACACCGATTTCTACCATGGCAAAAAGAGTGGAAGCTGTGAAGAAGCTTACTGGCAGGAAGATAAATTTCATCAAAGGTAACCTGACGGATTATGACACCGTCAAAAAATCGATACGGAGGTTCAAACCTGATACCTTCATACATCTAGGCGAGCAGCGTTCTGCACCTTATTCTATGATAGACGTGAAGCATGCCGTCGAGACGCAGGTGACCAACCTTACCAGCTCGTTAAATCTAGTCTACGCCGCGAAAGAGGCTTCTCCAAAAATGCATATAGTCAAGATGGGAACGATGGGAGAGTATGGCACCCCAAACGTCGATATACCCGAGGGATTCTTTGATATCGAATACAACGGCAGAAAAGACAGGCTTCCCTTTCCAAGAACAGCCGGCTCGTGGTATCACTGGAGCAAGATTTACGACACAGGAGACATGATGTTCGCCAATAAGATATGGAGACTCAGCATCACAGACGTAATGCAGGGGGTAGTTTATGGAACCCGCACGCTGGAGATAAACGATGAAAGGCTACACACTCGTTTCGACATAGACGAGGTGTGGGGAACCGCTCTGAACCGTTTCTGCGCGCAGGCTGTGATAGGCATGCCTCTGACTGTCTATGGAAAAGGCGGTCAGACGAGAGGTTTCATAAGTCTTACAGACAGCGTGCAGTGCCTTAGACTGGCTATCGAGAACCCTCCTAAAGAAGGAGAGTACAGAGTATTCAACCAGTTTGACGAACCCTACTCCGTGCTCAGTCTGGCAGAGCATGTTAAGAGTGTGGCCAATAATTTCGGACTGGATACTCAGATATCACACACCGAAAACCCTAGAATAGAAGCCGAAGAGCACTACTATAACCCGATACACGAAAACCTGAAGAAACTCGGTTACCGCAGAACAAAAATGCTTGATGAGGAATTGAACGATATAATACGAGACCTAACGCGCTATAAGCAGAGGATAAAAGCCAAAAAATCGAAACTTCTTCCAAAGACAAACTGGAGAAAAGCCTCTAATTAGGCGGATTCATTCTCGTCGCATCGAAAGCTTTAAGATAACCTTCTATGCTCCCGACGCTGAGCCACTGGTTACTGTCCTGGTTAAGCGGCATTGCGTAGATCTTACTGCCGGAGGAGAGGAGACTTCTAATCCCGTCGGTCAGCTCCAGCTCCTTGGTCCTTTCATTTGGGCTGTTGGCGTGCAACTCTCCGAATATCGACCTGTTAAACGCGTAAACGGCTATGAGCGCCTTGTTCGAAGGGGGGTTAGGTGACTTCTCAACTATATCGCCTATGTCCAATACTGTGTCTCCTGAGACTTCCTTTTCTACCCCGTTCACCACTCCATAGCGGGTCGCATCCTTCACTTCTCTTGATATGAGCGTAGCGCCGGGCTTAGAATCAGAATGTATTTTTATAAGCTTTCTCAGGACCTCCTCTCCACTCATTACGTATCCGTCTCCGGCATGCACGATGAAATCCTCGTCTTTCACGAACCTCTCTGCTTTCGCTACGGCGTCGCCGAAACCCTTTGGCGTCGGCTGGTACGCAAAACCTATCTCAGAATCATCTATCATCTTCTTCAGCCTCTCTATGTCTTCATATGATTTTCCCTTCTCTTTAATCCTGGTCATGTATTCGTCGTTTAGCGCCAGATAATTCTTCCATGTGTTCTCGCCTTTCCTGAGCACGAAGCAAAAGCGTCTTATCCCGACGGAGTAGAGCTGCTCGAATATCATGTTCAGGAGGGGTTTCAGGGTAATGCCTCCGTTAACGCTCCTGGCGCACAGAGGGAGCAGCTCTTTTCTCATCCCTCGAGTCAGGGGTAGCAGCCTGGATCCTTCGCCAGCGGCCGTTACAACAGCTGTTTCCATAGTAGCCTAACGACTTCGAAGCATTAATCGTTTTGCTGGGGAGGGTTTACACAGTTTAAAGACTATAGTCAATCACAGCAGATTCAATGTTTTAGACAGGATCTGTAAAATAAGTCCAAATCCCTTCAAAAAGTGATTAAACTGTACAATAAGTCCCAATTACTTCACAACACCGATGCTGCTGGCTTTGTTGCAAAACTGACACTTCTACAACAAAATAATATTAATCTTCTAAATGTCTTGTTCCGTCCCCGTCTCTTTTCCCTACTATTAGATTAAATTTATCCAGAAAATCCTTACCTAAGAGAGATGGTATTGGTGGCGGTTGCATATGCACATTTGCTAACGCACTCCCGTAAATTTTTCCTTCCAATTCAATAAACTTAGAATTTACATCCCTTATCTTTAGTTTAGCATTCTTAATCTCAAATAGATTCAAAACTATTGAACCTAATTCGATGGGCTCACTAGAACTGATACGTGGAAAACGCAGTTTTCTTGTATCTAGGGGAGAGATAAATGTCTTAGTTGAACCAGTATCGACTACAAAATTAGTCGTGATCATACTATTGTTAACTAACACATACGCAGGAAAAACATATCTTTCGCCTCCCTAAATATTTCGTTCTTCTAACCGAACCTTCATATTCCGATTTCTAGAAAAGTACCGTTACAAACTTAGAAGGAATAAATTCAACCACACTGGTGGTCAAATTTATTTTTAGCCGCTCAGCTTGTTTTTCTATGTCCTCGAAAGAATCACCATCCGCTGCTATCTTTTTATTTTGGACTAAAACGTATTTATTTTTATAATCTTCAATTAGTCGTTTCAAATTTGATTGCAACCATGCGCTATCGGAATCAAATTGTTTCAAAACAGCCAACTCCTCTGCACTCTCTACTTTCATAACACCTCGCTTTGCTCACTCGGACCTTTCTAATGGTGCTAAACTTTTATGATATTTATACCTATTAAACTCTTTCTGTTTTAAGATTTAAAGAGATCCACTACCAATTAGTTCATAACATTTTTTAGACCTAAAGATATTTATATCTAAAGATACAATAATAGCTATGAAAGGCTTAAAAGTGTACATCCCGGATGAGCTTGACATTGGATCCAGAGAGCTTGCGATGAAACGGTTCGGATTCAGGAAGGGCTCGCTCAGCAACGCAGTCGAAGAAGCGCTTACGCAGTGGCTCAAAAAGGAGAGGAAGATAGAATCTAAACTTAACTCTATAGTATCCGCTGCCGGCTCAGATGTTGATGTAATCGCCGTGGTTGTATTCGGCAGCTACGCTAAGATGGATCCCTCATACAACGATGTAGATATAGCACTGATACTCAGAGACGAAGCCGACTTTTGGGGTAAATACAAAAAATACTCCGTTCTCTTGGAGGACAGGTTCGCAAACATTGACCCTCTTTTTGATCTTTCAATCTTCAATGAATTACCCTTGAATATAAGGCACAGAGTATTCTCAGGAGGAAAGGTGATATACGTGTCCGACAAAGATGAGCTATATGAAAGGGCCGTTAAGACCGCGTTAGAGTGGACCGATTTCAAGCCCATCTTCGAGGAGGTAACGGCGCAGTGATATAGCTATGGAAAGAATAAATTCTAAATTAAGGGATCTGGCCTCGCTGATGGAGGAGGTTAGGGGAGCCTTAAAGGCGAAGAGCGTAGCAGCGTACGCCAAAGAGGATTATATCATCAAACGCACAATCGAAAGAGACATGCAGCTGATAAGCGATGTACAGTTGGATATCTTGATCCAGCTGTACAAGTCACTTAACCTCGCCGCACCGGGAGAAGAAGAG
The DNA here is from genome assembly GCA_021802105.1 of Nanobdellota archaeon. GTDB lineage: Archaea > Nanobdellota > Nanobdellia > Parvarchaeales > Parvarchaeaceae > Parvarchaeum. The sequence goes on from JAKAAW010000005.1 coordinate 7,006, forward strand.
TCTATAATAACCGCTATGGATAAAGTGATGGATAAAAATCTAGTTGAAAAGATAAAAGCCAGGAGAAGCCTGCGTAACGAGCTAGTACACGCCTACAAAGATGCAAATGATAAGGAAGTCTTCGAACTAGCAGACGACTTGAAAGATCTGGAAAGATTTATCGCAGACACTAAAAAATTAGTGAGCAAAATGGAAAATCGATAGTGAACCTATGCAAGTTTGTTATTAGCGGTTGGTTCATATCTCGGATTCTTTTATCTTTGCCTCTTTCTTCTCTTTGAGGTCCCTTAAGGTTATCTCTCCTGCGGAGAGGTCCTTGTTCCCGACTATGACGGCATATCTTATCCCTTTGGAGTTGCAGTAATCAAGACCCTTTGAGAGGGGGCCTATGTCGATCAGAAGGTCCGTTGTCTGGCCCTTCTTCCTTAGTTTCTGCGCTATCTCTATCGCCTTGTCAGAATTGTCTACGTTTATTACGCAGTAGCTCTCGCTGAAATTCTCAGTTGGTCTGCTTTTAAGTATCTCCATGATCCTCTCGAACCCTATGGCGCAGCCGACCACCGGAAGCGTGACTCCGAACTTTTTGCTGAGCTTGTCGTATCTCCCTCCGCCGGCTATCGTACCCTTGTATTCCGGCGTGTCTATCACAAATTCGAATATGTTCCCGTCATAATAATCCAGGCCCCTCACTAGCGAGTTATCGATCACTGTGTCCTTTATGCCGTACGAATCAAGATAGTTCACAAGCTCCCGCACCTCCGTGCTGCCTTCGCTCTTCAGCTGCAGTCTTCCCTCTAAGAAATCTCTGACACCGTCCATTTGGTGTTGGTCTAGAAACTCTGAGAGAGATTTCATCACCGCATCCATTCCTACCTTGTCTATCTTATCCAGTTCCCTCAGGACCTTGTAGCCGCTGTCTACAGGTATCACGAGCTCATCCAGGAGGCTTTGAAGCACTTTCCTGTTGTTTATGTGCACGGTGTAGTTTCCGAGACCGAGCCTTTTCAGCGTGAAATCTATGCACGCGACTATCTCCGCATCGCTAGCTGCGCTGGACGAGCCATATATGTCTATATCTGCCTGCAGGAATTCCCTGTAGCGCCCTTTTGCGACGTCCTCATATCTCCAGACATTGCCTATCCCGTACGCCTTCAGCGGTTTGGTTATCGACCTGTTCTCGGACACGACCCTAAGTCTCGACACCGTGTGCTCCGGCCTTAGGGCGAGTTTCTCGCCTTTTTTGTCTTCGAAAGCATAGAGCTGATTCTCTATCTCCGGCCCGGATTTCTCCGTGAAAAGCGACAGGTATTCCAGTATAGGCGTCTCCAGTGGCTGGAATCCGAAAAGTTCATATGACTCTCTTATCTTCTGTATCACTTCCTGCCTAAGGACTGCTTCCTTTCCTGTGAAGTCTCTGACGCCTTTTACTCTTTCAGCCATAATTTTATTAGCATCTAGGGTAATTTATGCATTATCTGAAAGACGCCCTCTATTTTAAGCTGGTTCTGCCGACTTTACCTGCCGGAGTGGCCACCACCCTTATCGGATCGCCATGAACGTCAATGGTGTCTAGGAAGACCGAGTTGTCCCACAGCTTCGCTATCCTGACCAGAGCCCTGGACGTCCTGTCATTATCAAGGCTTATGAAGGGCGCGACATCCGCCAACACCTGGTCGTAAGACAGGCCATCGCCGGTCATTTCCACGTACTTCCTTATGAAATCAGTGTCCTGGACGAGGCTCAGCTTGCCGCCGCTGAAATTGGCTCCTCCCCTTGGTATGTACACCATAGGGAAGTATGTTTCCAAGCCGAAAAGAAGGCCTACCTTGAAGTTAACTACGTCCTCATTCGTTATCTCCTTTATCTGCTTTGCGAACTCTTCCACGTCCGCGGGATCGAGACCCAGCCACGTCATGAACTCCTTATCCTTATCGCTGAGTTCTTCGACCTTTTCCTGTAGGAACGACCTGACGAAGTTCTTGTCTGCGTACAGGAACACGAAGTCAAAGTCCGTCTTGAATTTAGTGACGTCAAGTATCTTCTCCAGTCCTTTCATTGCTTTAGAATCGAATTGTTCCTTCTCCGACTCCGGAAGCTGCTCGTAGAGGAACCCGAACCTGCCCTTGTTCCATTTGTCCTCTATGTACTTGAACAGCCTGAACCCCAGCGCGTACGGCAGCTGTCCGTCGTGCTTCGGGTTTCCGATCGAATATATCATCTCCAGCATCTTTAGGGACACAGCCTTGTCCTTCTCCCCGTAAATGGCGTACTTTTCCTGTACGAACGTGGCGAAACCCTCGTGCATTATTTTTACCCGGGAGGTCCTGTTTATCTGGGAGATATCATACACCATGTCGAACACCTCCTTTTTCCAGTCGCCCATCTTGACGTTTTCCTTTAGGAAACCGAATACGTCGTATTCGTTGTTCGGAGGTTTGTCCTTGGAGATGGAATAATAAGTGTCCTCATCGCTTGGTTTCAGGTCAGGATACATGTTTATCAGAGTCGACAGCGTCTTGGCCATATCGTATTCCTTGTCGACTATCGACTCCATGCCATTCTTCCTCAGGTTCCTTGAGTTTATGATCTCCTCTAGGTTCTTGTACCGCCTGCTGAAAGCGTTAAGCCTGTCCAGATCGTAATCCGCAGTCTTGGCTATGAAGTTTACGTCGTCCATGTGGAGATGGCCGAAGACGTGCGCCATGACGCTCTTTATCTCTTCGTCCGTGTCTGACTTGCTTATAAGCGCGATTGTGTAGTTTTTGTCGTCTATAGGATTATAATACTTGTGAAAGACCATCTCGTACAGCTTGCCGAGGTTCGACGAGAAGCTCTCCTTCTCCACCCTGTAGGACTGGTAACCGTACCACGTAGGCAGAGGCTCGCTGTATCTCGCCGCGAACTGGGCCAGCTCGTCTGTGTCTACAAGCCTGAATTCTACGTCACCGAATTCGAGTCCCATATCCTGCATGAACTTGCCAATGTCCCTGGCCACGCCGGTGTAGTACTCATGTATATTGCCGTTTTCCCTCGTTATTATCTCGACCATGTTCAGCCCTCCAGCAGCGCGGTTATCGCCGCCTCTATATCGTCTTTCGTGGCGTCGGCTCCGACGTTGGCAAGCCTTACCTTGTCGCTCTTTTTCGAGTTTATGTATTGCACGTATGAAGACATCCTGGACATATCGTTCAGGCTGCTGCCTGTCGAGTAGCCTATGTTAAGGTACATGAACTTTGTAGAGTCGGCTATTATGCCGTCGAGTCTCCTGAACAGTTCGGTGTTCTCGCCCTCGAAATTATCACCGTCGGATATCTGCAGTACGTAGAGATCGTTCTCGCGCAGGTCTATGCTCTTGAAGAAATTGAGGTCTGTCGGATAAGCCACTCCCATCACCATAGAATGTATTATATCCAGAGCCGGCTTGAAGAAGGTCCCTCCGTTCTCGCTGAGGCTAAAGAAATTCTGCTCACCGACTTCCTTGGCACCGTTTGTGTGGGCTATGTACACCCTGTGAACCTGGTTCTTGTAAGACTCCTCGAGCCATATCGTTATGTAAAGAGATGCTATGTTTGCGATGTCTCCTTTGCCCATCATGGAACCGCTCGTGTCTTTTACTATGACGAAATAGGCGCTCTTGTCCGGGATCACCGTGTCTTTGGCTATGTTGTACCTTATGTCTTCTTCCTTCACGTCCGGCCTGAAACCGTACTTTTGATACTCGCCGGATAATAGCTGTCTCTCGAGCATGGAACGCATGGTCTCTTCCTGGTTCTCGTCAAATCCCCTCTTTCCTATCATGTATTCTAGCTTCGTGCCAGTCTTCTTTCCCGGTTTAGTGAACAGGAGTCCCCACTTCTTCATCTTGTCAATTATATACTGTTTCGTTATGCCGTACGTTACCTGACCGTTTCCCTGGCCCCCCGGGCCTCCCCCGGATCCGTTTCCTCCACCGCTTCCGAAACCATAGGAGTATGATATCACAGGATTCTCCTTAACAGGTATGCTCTTGTACACCGTTCCGCCGTTTGCCAGATCGATCAGATTCACCGCATCAATGTCCAGATCGTCGTCTTCGGCTATCTTCTGCTTGTATTTTCCTTCTGCCGTGTCAAGTTCGCTCGACATATTCAGTTCATATCTCCTATCTCTGGATAATACGCGGGGCCTTCTCTGTATATATTTATCGCTTCCTCTGTCAGACTGTCCCAGTAGCCGTATTTCTTGCCAAGGAATCCTGAGACGTACTGGTAAAGGTCTGATTTCTTATCACCGAGTCCGTCGAATATCCCCTCATCCCTTATGACGAATTCCCCCATCGGATTTTTGAAGTAGGAATATCTCAGCAGAGGGTCGAGCTTTACGTTGAACTCCTCACTCGGTATCGCTCTGTCGTCTTTATAGTACGGCAGGTACTCGTTCAGGACTTCGACATCCATGTACTCCTTCAACTTTATGAGCGCGTGGTCCTCCTCAGGGGTCGTTTTTATCCCCACATTGTCATCCAGAGCCTGATTAAGCGTCTTTTCAAGCACGCTCACAGCGGTGCCATAATCTATCCCGTTCTTCTCCGCCAGGAACGACATGACAGCGCTGTCTACGTCCGTGTTCACGTCGGACACCACCATTTTCCTTATGTAGTCCTTAGCCGTGGCAAAGGCGTCATCAGCCCCGTCGAAAGCGCTCTCATTATTGTTTATGAAAGAAAAGATGTCCGTATACCTCAGGTCTGACTTCTCCGAATCCTTGAGGAGAGATGTTATCCTCCTGAAAGACATCCCTTTGGACCAGCCGCTCACGTAGGTATCGCCCTCCATTATCAGCGACAGTATTGTATCCTTTACCTGTCTGCTGTAGTTCATGTCTGTCAGGTAAGTCTCAAGAGACCTAGGTATCTTCGAGAAATCAAGACTGTCCAGTTTGCCGGAGTCGTAAATATCCAGCGAGTCAAGGACGTATCTTACGCTCTCGTGATTGTAGTCGAGTTCCGTGTCTGTTATCCTTGACAGTATGCTGAAGGTGCTGAGGTATCTGAGACTGTTCCTCGCCATTTTCATGAACGGCAGATTGACCCTTTTGTAAAGCTTCTCCTCCTCACTGTATGAAAGGATTCTCCTGACCTGCACAGGTATCATCCTTTCCTTAAGCGGCCTGGAGAAGTCCCTATCATCGCTCTTGAGCCTTTCCATGAACTCCTCATTACCGTGCAGTATTATCAGCATGTCGAGCGGAATGTTTCCGCCGTTCCTGTCCGATAGCATGTTATCATACAGGTTTATCAGCAGCTGGTAGCTCGCCTCCGATATGTTTTCTATGTTGCTCTTGTCAGCGCTGAGTATCAATATGCCCCTGTTTGACTTGCTAAGGATCGAGTACAGCCTGTCCTGCAGTTTTTTGTCCCCAAGCTCTATGTTGTTTGATATGTCCGGAAAGAACTGCTTCACCCCGAGCATCCCGTCCGTATTCTTGTCCGTGCTTACCGCCACTTCGAGCGCGCTCCTGCATGCATCGCACATCGTGGGCCTAGTCTTCACACCACAGTCGCGCGTTTCGGATATGCCCAGGCTCTCCAGTTTCAGAGGTATCTTTGACCTGAGTATGTTGTGCGGGTTTTCTTTGTACTGACACCTTGTACCGTTCACAGACAGGGTGTAGATTCCTCCCGTTTTTAGGACAGCGTCGTAATAGGAGTCTATCAGGGAGTTTATTATCTCGGTCTTTCCGCTGCCGCTTGGTCCGGTAAGCACAAGTATAGGGATATACCCCAGGCTGGCAGCAAACTTCGCCTTGAAGAGGGCTTTCTTGACATTCTCCCTTACCTCCTGCAGCCCGAGAATGTTATTGTCGAGCCTGTTGTCCTCGTTTGAGGACAGGTAAGAGTACAGTATCCCAGAGACTGTCGTCTCCTCCTCATTCAGCATGTCTGTAAGACTCTTTTCTTTTGTCATTACGAGCCACCTACTTCTTACTTGTGTATACAGATATCGCTACGTTCGCGCATTTCTCACAGTAACCGAATTTGTTCTTTAGAGTGTCTTTCAGACCCGAGTCCGACATCATTATGGCGGCGCTCGAAGCCGACTTGGGCTTTACGCTCGCGATTATTCCGTCTATAAGGTGGGGGAACTCCTCGAGTAAGTTGTCCCCGACTTTCCTCAGCGTTTCAGGGTCCGTCTTGCCACTGTAATTGTACTTTATATGGTTCTGTATAGCCTTCTTTATCCCATCCGGCGGGACCTTGGCCACTAGATTCACCTGATCTAGGAAGTCCTTGTCCACGTTCTCGAACACGCCGTTGAGAAGGAACCTGTCTTTGTTTTCGGCAAGCATGTACGAATGTATCACGTAGGTAGACACGAGTCTGTTGAGAGTCTCCTCGCTGTTTGTGTAAGCTATAGCGACGTCTTTGAACAGCTCTAGCCTGTACTTCTCAAAGGCTGAGTTTATTATTGCTTTGCCGTCCTCGGATGCGGAGGATATCCTCTGCTTTGTAAGGTCCTGAAGACCCTCCATCGTGTTAAGAAGATCCTGCACGTATTCCGTTCCTCCTCCGCCCAGTATCGAGTCAAGGCACGGTTCAGAATAGGCTTGTTTCTTCACACCGTCGGCAGCTTCGGCCTTCCTAGAATAATTAAGAAGGGTTATCACTGAGTCCCTGACCGCTCTGTATGGAAGGCCGAACCTCACGCCCTCCGTTATCTCGAGAAGGGATTTTGAATTGGCTTTCCTCTGAAGCTCCTCGGCCGTCAGCTGGTTGTCACCTTTCTTGTTTCCATTGTACATCTCCGCTTTCTCCACCAATGGTATATTTGGCTCCTTGTCGAGGCCGGCCATCACCCATATATATTTCATAAGCGTCAGAAACCTCGGCGAATAGTGGAAGCCCAGGTTGTCGCTGTTCCTGCTGAAAATGGAGTCGAGGGCCTTCTCCGCGTCCGAAAGCCTGAGTATTGACTTGTACAGTATCGGATACGTTCTTCCCATAAAGTAATCCTTTATGTTCGTGGCTATCTTTGAATAGTCGTCGAGGTTTGTGGTCCCCATGAACACGGAGTCTATCGGCTCAGTGAAACCGTTTGGAAGGTGTATCTGCCTGTCCTGTATGAGGTCCAGGAATGTATTCAGGAAAGATTCGGGCGCCTTCTGCACCTCACTGAACACCACCATCCCTCCAGCGGGAGAAGGCATGTTCTGTCCTCCTGCTATTCCGTAGTTTATGACAAGGGGGCTGTCCGTATCCGCGTCCACGAACTTTATGAGTTTGTAGCTGACTTTTCCGCCGAAGACCGCCTGGTAATCAAGGTTCTTCTCGCTCACGGCGACCTGCGGCCTCGAGCGCATGAGCACCTCGTTGTTGCTGGCCTCCTCTACGACCACCGCCTTCTCCATGAAAGAGCGTATCTTCTTCTCGTCCGGCGTGCCTTTTGATGTCACGAATATCTCACGAAGAGAGTCAAGAAGGGCGTTCTTGACCTTGTCTATGGAGGAGCTCTCAAGTCTCTTCTCGAGCTCTATCTTTCTCCACTTATCATTCTTTCCGGTCAGTCCGCCGTTTATCTTCTCTATCGTTTCTTCTAGTTTCTTTTCGCCTTGGCTCTTGCTGCCCTCGGGCCCTTTCACGAACAGGTATATTGCCTGTCCTATATTCGTACTGTATCCCAATCTTATCTCGTTCAGCGAACCGAGGTAATAGTCCCTGCTCATGTCGCTGGTATCGTTCGTGAGGGAGGTTATCCTGGCCTTGAATTTCTCGAACTGGTCCTCATCATCAAACAGGTTCTTCACGTTATCCGAGAAAGGGTACAGTTTGAGCTTGTAAAGGGCGCCTTCCTCCGTCTGCCTGTATTCTATAAGCGGTTCCACAAGGATATTCGTGGTCTCTGTCTTTCCAGTACCTGTCTGGCCTATTAGAAGAGCCATCTTGCTCCTGAATTCTGGATCGTGCGTGCCTGCTTTTATTATGTCCATCAGCATGTTAACGTTCTCGTCAAGACCAAAGAGCCTGTCTTTTACAAAATTCCATTTTCCGTCTTCGTCCCTGCCTTTTCTATCGACAGCGGCGTATAGAGCCTGATGCGCGTTAAAGAACCACGAAGGGTGCTTTACAGCCTCGTCTAAGAACTCCTCTAGGGAAAACCTCTTCTTCAATGCCATACAACTTGACCTCCACCACTAACTCCTAATAAGATATATACAAGGCAGATATAAATAAGTTTGCTTTTATTCGAAAAAACCAGCTAGAAAATTGGAATTATTATAAATAATACCTGGAATTTCCCAAAATATCCCTATTCGAAAGGATCAAAACGCCCGGAGCCGGATTTGAACCGGCAAAGGGTTTCCCCAACAAGAGTTCCAATCTTGCGCGATGCCAGGTTACGCGATCCGGGCAGTTTGATTCATTATTTATTGCTTTACGAGATTTATATATGATTTATTTTTATCTGCCGTTTGGAAAAGACAAAAAGCTCACGTTAAAAAGAATGTTTATATTCGAGAGATACATAGCGTTGTTGAGTGAGGATATATTCCGAGGCGGATTCCATTTGATATGATAACTTATAGCGAGTTCATAAGGATAAGAAGGCTGGAGCAGGAGGATGGAAGGATGCTCACGAAGCTGACAAACGAGACTCTCGACGAAATGAAGGATTACATCGCCATCAACAAGAAATCACTTGAAGAAGCCAGAAAGATGGATGATCCCAAGAGAGTGGACGAGATCAGCACGCAGATAAAAAATGCGATAAACACGATGGACCAGATAATAACTATGAGGATGAATAAGCTTGCGAATATGGCCATCTTGGGAACCAAGATAGACCAGGCCAGGAACAACATGACATCAGAGGAGGTAGTCCTTTTCGATGAGATGGTCAGGCTGGTGATGGAGCACAAGAATAAGATAATAACAGAGATGAAGAACGTACAGGCAAAGGAACTGCGCGTAGAAGAGGAGGATTCCGATATTGATAAGATGGTGATAAAGATAATAGCGGACGTGCCGAAATTCATATGGAGAAACAACAAGTCGTACGGCCCGTTCAATTTCCCTAACGTCGTTGAGATAGACAAGGACGTAGCTGAGATACTGATAAAAGGCGGCAAAGCCGTGAGTGCCTGATGTTCATAAAAGAAGGGAGGGTAGAGGAGAGAGAATACCAGAAAAATATTTTTGACAGCGCAAAGGATTCGAATACCTTGGTGATCCTGCCGACCGGACTTGGAAAGACTATAATAAGCGTCCTGATGACGGATTACAGGCTCGGCAAGTTCGCTGGTTCCAAAGCCTTGTTTCTCGCACCAACTAGGCCTCTAGTCAACCAGCACTACAAGACTTTCTCGGGGATAATGAACCTTGATATGGGCGCGGTCAGCGGCAGCACTAAAAAGAGCGACAGAAAAAGTCTTTACGAGACTTCCCAACTAATATTTGCGACACCGCAGACTATAGACCATGACATCGACAGTGAGATAATAGACTTCTCAGATTTCAGCTTACTGGTGGTGGATGAGGCGCACCATACTATAGGAAACTATGCATACGTAAAGATAGCGAAGAAATTCATGGCGTACTCCAAGCACGCGGTTATACTCGGACTGACCGCATCGCCCGCTTCGGATAGGGAGAAGATAAAGGTTATCTGCGACAATCTCGGCATAACAAACATAGAGATAAGGGGAGAGGACGACCCAGACGTGAAACAATACGTAAAGACGAAGCTTGTGCGTGAGATCCGCATTGTGCTGCCGAAAGAGTTACAGGAAATAACCAAATCCGTAAGATCTCTAATACAGGGGCAGATAGAATCGCTGCAAGATATCGGATTGCTAAAGAACGCAGCGACAAGCAAGATAAACAGGGTGACGATACTTATGCTCCAGAAGAGCCTGCAGAAAAGAATGTTCGCAGGGAACAGGACAGGCTATACCATAAGGGGCATAATAACGACGTCGAAGATACTCAAACTGTATCACGCACTTAACCTCGTGTCTACGCAAAGCTTAGAATCATTCAACAAGTTCATTGAGAGAATAATAAAACATGGAACGGCTAAGACCGACAAGGAGCTTGCAAAGACTCCTCAATTTGTAGAGCTGTACGAGACGTCCTCCAATCTTCTTGAACAGGGAGTCGAACACCCAAAACTAGAAAAAGTAGTGTCCATACTCAAAGAATCTCTCGGCAGGGACAAGAGGGCAATAATATTCACGCAGTACAGGGACAGTGTCGACACCATCTTCTCCCACCTCCGCGGAATTGATGGTGTAAGGCCCATTAAATTCATAGGCCAGGGAAGAGGTGGGCTCTCACAGAAGGATCAGATAAACATAATAAAGGATTTCGAAGTGGGCGTCTATAACGTACTTGTATCAACCAGCGTGAGCGAGGAGGGCATATCAATAAAAGGTGCAGATGTTGCCATATTCTACGAGACGATACCGAGCGGCATACGTGCCATACAGAGAAGGGGTAGGGTCGGCAGATTCGACGCAGGAAAGATCTTTATACTCATAACTGAAAACACTAGCGATGAGGGGTATTATTGGGTTGCAAAAAGAAAGGAGAGCCGGATGAAAAAGATAATAAAGGACATCAAGGCAAACCCAGAGTCCCTGAGAAACGACGGGACCCTCAAGGGATTCATCTGATTATCCGCACGGAAGAGCTACAGATGATGCGCCGCCGGCGGTGTAATAGTAACCTCCTACCGAAGAATTCGCGCCCGTTGTGTTGCACATGAAGAGAACGCTCCCTTTCGACAGCGTGAAGTTGGAGGTGTATGCGCTTTCACCTGCTACGTAACTGCCTAGCCTGCCGGAAATGTTGTTGAAAACGTTGTAGCCTAATCCTGGGCTTCCACTTGATGCGGTTACGGTATACAGGCACTTTCCAGGAATGCTGTAGTTTATATAAGTCAGAGCGCAGACAGCCGGCGCGGATGTAAGTCTAGGTATGCCTCCTCCCAACCCGAACAAGGAGAAATGAAAAACCGTACTTATTATAAGAAAAGCCATCCCAAGGAAAATGATCAGTATTATTATTGTCTTGACCTCTTCAGCCGTCGTTCCCTTTCTGTTCATTATGTCACCGCGCAAACGTATATCTGATTTCTGCCCAAGAAATTGCTCTTTGCGAGCCCCAGCTCTGAAGGTGCCTGAGATATCGCGGTGAGTATAGACTCGCCGCACTGAGACAATCCCGTCGTGGTAAGCAGCGCAGTGGACACGTACTGCATACCTGTTGGCGCTATGTACTGGTTGCAGAGGGAATTTGACGTGCATCTGCCGTAAAGATATCCAGCAAGTGCCGATGAACCAAGACCTACCAATCCTGGATTTTTACCGAAGGGAGTCCTTAGTCCGAGCGCACCATATGTGAGCAGGGCCCTGCTGCACTCATATTCTATACCACTCGTAGGGTAATTATTCAGGAAAGACTCTGGAGCACATTCGCTCGGCAGGTTTATCCACTGCGGAGGAAGCCGGCTCCCCACGAAAGAATTGAGATAAACGATGTATAGCTGTGCCTTGTTTATTCCTTTGGTAGAGTTTGGAAGAACCAGACTGGCTTTACCACTAGTCTGGTTTTTGTAACTGTATATCATGTTTATGCCAGGGGCAAGGTAATCGAAGTACGAAACGCTCACAACGGAATCGTTGTTTACTGGTTCTGTAAGGGTACATGACGGAGGAGAGACATAGGATTGAGTAGTAGGATCGTAATTGACATTGCAGACGTAGTCTCCGCTGAGGTTCTTCGCGCAGAAATTGGTGTATGACTGTGTGCAGCTGCCTATCTGTCCGGTGCTGTTAGTGCATGCCCCTACAGCGCTGTTGAATGAACAGCCCTGTGCAGAATCACACAGGTAAGGCTGCAGAAGATTGGCCGCGGTTGTCTGCGTCGTACTACTTGTAAGAGGTATGCTATCTGGAGAATAACCGGAGTACGTCTTTGAGTACCCTGCCTGCGTAGAACACTTAAAATAATTGCTGCTGCTCGCTATGCACGTGTTTGGTGCGTTAAGATTGCACGTGAACCCTTCCTGATAATTAGGACATGCCTCCTGCGCCGTATGGTTAAGGCAGCTGACCTGCGTAGTATAGGCAGTGCTCTGAAGATAACTTGTAAGGTTAGCTATGGTTATGTTCTGTTTTGTGTCTATGTTGACTATTCCGCACAGGCCAGGGGAATTTTGAAGCACGTCAAGTCCTTCGTTGGCCCCGTACTGGTACCAGCAATCTGCCAGTGAGGTAAGGGTCCCTGAGAATATCTGACTACTGGTCGATCCGGAGGTATAGGTCTGCGCCGAAGCAGAACATCCCAAAAGAGGCGGAGTACCTACGGTCTGGGAGATGCTTGAGGATAAGCAGAAAAACTGGGTCACACATAGGCCATTATAAAAGAAATTTCTTATCTGAGAACTCAAATAACACGTGGACGAGTTTGTAAAGCCGAATCCGAAGAGCAGAAAATACGCGAACACGAGGACTATGGTGAAGATGAATATTACTGAGAGTATTATGAATACAAACTCCTCGCCAGCGGTCTCTGCCATAATTAGTTAAACCATCCTTTTCTTTTATAGCCTCTTATCTGGATGTGGAGTTGGTCACGCACACAAAAACCCTGTCCTGTGAAAGCATCATTGAATTCAGCAGAGTGCCGCAGAAATGAACGAAGTAATCTCCGCACACGCCTATCGTGCCCTGCGTCTGCAGACCCGCGTTCCCATTTGAAAGTGAGCTTACTGTGTTGTACGCCGCCTGTGAAGTCTGGTTCTGATAGCTGCATGTTTGTCCTGCTGCAGGCTGCTGGAACTGCGAGACGTACCCGCATTGGGACTGGAATGAGAGTGAGCAGTATGCGCCGGTCGGAGGAGACTTTGAAGGGTAACCGAAATATTCTATTATGTAAGTCGAACCGTTCAATACACTGGAGGATGGTTCAGAGTATCTGGCCGTGCCGCCGCTGCCGTTTGTTATGAAAACCATCTGCATGGCATTTCCGTTGTTAGGATAGTTTTTATTTATATAATCTATTATCTTGCTGTAGTTTATCAGACCAGACGTGTATATTGTCCCGGAATAGCACTCGAAGACCCCGTTTACGCTGCTGCTTTTCAGTATCTCATCTCCCGCGTTTGCATTAGCACCCTGGAAAAGATTAAAACACGATGCCGCCTTCGCGTATATCTGCGCCGATACGGACGATACCGCCTGGCCATTCACGTTTGACGGCTGTATGCACGCGCTCTGGACCTGTGACGACGCCTGAGGGCTGTTCACGAATGGATTAGTGCCGAGTATCGGCTGGATAAAGTACGTCACGGGAAACAGGAAATTGTTCACGACGTTGTACTCTGCGAACGCGAAATAACACTTAGCGCCGAAGGTGGCGGCTCCTATGGATGAGATGAACGCACCGCTAAATACGACGAGTATAACCCCTGCTATTACCGCCAGCATCACATCAACTATGGTCAACAGCATCCCTTGCATTATACACCGCCTCCGAATATGTTCGAGAAGAATTGGAAAGGAGAGCCTCCGGCAGAGCTTGCGTAGTATAGCAGATATATTATGAGGATAGCGACTATCGCGGATGCCATGACTATTATCATCCAGATGATTCTCCACTCAACGCTTCCTTTCTTGTTCATATCATTGACCTATGCAAGGCGGACACCATGGTGCATCGCCGGCTATACAGTATGGTACACTTAAATCACAGTTCTGTATCTGCGTTGCATTGTTTGCTACTATTGTGCTATCGGAGCAGCTCATCAGATCGGCTGTGTTTGATGGGGAGACCACGGCGCAGTTCTGGACAACTTTTGGATAAGCGGACGGATTGGCTATACACGCCTGAACTGCCTGCTGGTTCCCGACACCGTCCTTGAAGTTAATATAATAACACCAGTTTGTTATGCATGTCTGGTTCGCAGTGGCCTGATTGTAACAAGCGTTAGTCAGGTAGCACCTGAAGAGAGGAGTCCCTTCCAGCTTGTTTGGGTAACCATATCTGGCCTGCGTGAACTGGTTATAAAGAAGCCCTCCGTTGGTGCTATCGCATCCGACCGGGAAGATAGATGAGAAGTTCTGGTAAAAAATGAAGAATATTACCAGTGCGACCACGAGCGAAAAGACAACCTCGAACCATATAAATTCTTCCGCACTAGCCATACAGATTATAAGATGCGGATAGATTTAAGTGTGATTCTACACTTTAAGAATTTTGCTTAGACTATCTGTTGCCTGCAAGAACAGGGTCTCTCATTATTATCTCAAACCAGTCATACTGACCGTTCTTTATGAGGAAATATGCACCAAGAACATCCATGTTCTTATATACTCTCCTAGCGCGTCCTTCCGCTATCTTCTTCTTGTCTACGCTGAGATTGAAATAAAGACCTGTCTTGCTCGGCCTTCTCGCGTGGTTTGGTCTTGGTCTCCTATAGCTTCCCTTGGACACCCTGACTCTAACGATCGCGTAACCCTGCTTAGCCTTGTAACCTAGGCTCTTGGCCCTTGTCAGCCGGGTAGGCCTTTCAATCCTCTTTATGGCAGGTTCTCCCTGCACGGATATTAGCAGCGTCTTGTCCTTGAAGATTTTTCTCTCATTATCTCTTATATATTTAAATGAACCCATAGGAAATAAGTATGCGATTTTGACTATAAATAGCTTAGCCTCCGGAAAATCGTGGTAAGCGCTCCTAAAAACTAACCTGAGACAGAACCTGTTATTGTTATAAGAGGATGCGTCGACGTGTTTGAAGGGGTATAGACTATGTTGACCGAGGCTGAGTACGGTTCGCCGAGGGTTATGGAGAGGTTGCACTCGCTGAACTCCAGCGTAGGTACGTAACGTGAAGAGCACACGAAGCCGCTGTCGTTTATGGCGCCCTGTATGAAATATATGCTCGAGACGTTTATGTTCTCGTTCAGTAGGTTCTGGAATTTTATGTAATAGATGTTAAGGTTGCCGTCATAGCCCTGCCCCATTACTCTCAGGCCGGCGAAACCGGAGTAGGTTGTCGTCGGGGTCGACACAAAAAGAGAAGGGTACAAAAGGAAAAGAATCGCGAGAGCTGCGGCTATAAGTATAAGCACTATGCTGTATCCAAGCAGCAGTTCAAGAGTCGCCTGTCCCCTCCGCATAAGTCTTTCTCGTAATGGGGATATTAATACGCTATAGCCTCTAGGGGGAGTCGAACCCCCGTCACATGCTTACGAAGCAGGTGCTCTACCGCTGAGCTATAGAGGCAATCTAAGGGACTGTCTTAATATGATATTTACGATTTATATTTTATAAATCGTTAACGCGATTTAAATCATTTGAATTCGACTTCTTTGTCCATCTGCCTAAGGTAAAACGCCTCGCTGACGATGTGCTTTTTCACGTCGAATGACTTTCCGCAGAAGAAGCACTTCACGTTTTTTAAGGCGTTTGTTTTTCTGAACTTGCCGCAGTGTGGACACCTGACGGTTCTAACCACCATAGTCTAATCACTGATGATGTCTCTGGCGAGCTTAAGGAACGCCCTAGATGACACGCTTCTACTGTTGTATAGAACCATCGGTATCCCGTGCTGCAGGGCATCAAGTGCAGAGTGATCCTCAGGTATCTTCCAAATGGTCTTGAACGAAACTATCTTCTTTATCTCTGAGTCCTTCATAGTGCCCCTTATCTTGGCGTTTACCCTGTTTAGAACAAGACCATCCACCATCAACGCTGATCTTGTGCCATCCTCCTCCAATTTCTTAGCTTCTATAAGCGATGTTATCTCGGGGGCGGCGACCACTATGATGTGCACGTTCCCTATCAGTTTTATAAATTCCATGTTGGTTGACGGCTTTGAGTCCAGCACTATAAAATCGTAAGCGTCTAAGAGCTTCTCAAGGTGATGAAACATGTTTATTATCCTGTATTTGGCGTTGCCGTCCCAGCTCTGTTTGAAGACCCTTGAAGGCAGTATATCCATGTTCGGTTCATCTGTCCTGTATATTGTGTCCTTTACCGGCACTACCCCGTTCAGGGCGTCCTCAAGAGAGTATTTGAAACCTGCAAAACCGCAGTAAACAGCAACGTGCGGCGTCTCCAGATTAGTGTCTACTATCAGCGCCCTTTTGCCCAGCGAGGCTATCGCCGCTGCCAGGTTAATAGACACTGTCGTCTTACCAACCCCTCCCTTCGGGCTAACCACTGCTATGATTTTTGCGGCCATAAACTGGTTATACACAGATAAAAAGTATCTGATACCATATATATCTGATTACTCGTATGGACGATAAAAACAAGTGCCATGTGTGCGGGAGGGATGCCTTCTTCTATTCAGAGTACATGAAAAAAGAGCTCTGCCTTAAACACTTCGAAAGGATGCTTATAAGCAGGGCAAGAAGCACTGTTAAATCGGAAGAGTATAAAAAAAGGACATTCAGGATAAGAGACGACGGTTCAGCGGCATCTGTTTTTCTAAAGTTCATTTTCAGGGAGGACGGCAAAAGCTCCCTGACACTTTCCAATCTTACTGTAGAAGATTTCACCATAGACGTGCTCCGGTATTTTATAAGAGGCAAAAAACCACGTGACAGAGTGGCGACAAAAAATACATTCAATCCGCTTTACACGACCTCGGAGAGCGAGCTGGAGGCGTTCATGTCAGCTAAGCAGTTAGCGTACAAAAAAAGAAAAAGGAGCGAGGATGATTCATACCTGCTCGGTATCGCAGATGACGTCGAGAAGAGAAGACCAGGGGGTATGATCTCAGCGGTAAGGATAGGCAGAAGGATGGGGATAATCTGATCAGTTTATCCTGGTGTAATATTTTTTGTTCGCGAACCCCCCCCAGCTGTATTTACCTTCTTCTGATACTGTCTCCACTGTTACCTGCCCATGCTCGAGCGCTACGGATAGATAGTGATATACCAGCCTCTTTGATAGGGAGGGGTACTTCGATTTTAGCAAGGAGAAGAGTTGAGAGCCAGTAAGTTTTTTCCCGGACAGCTCGTTAAGTATATCCGACATAAGGTCCTCGTTCAGCCGTTTTACCATTCAAACGCCTGCACAGGTCGGTGCGACATCATTTATAGACCTACAGATGTAAGTTTTGAGCTGCTGCTCCGCAGTGGCTATGCTGGTAAAACCGCCTATCTTGTAGTACTGTGAATAGATTCCACCTATAAACACCATTGGGACTCTGTCTGAAAGAGACGAGAACAGCTGTATAGAACCGGCCGGTGCCTGCACGGAAGAAGGGTCTATATTGTACTGGCTGACATTGAACTTATACGCACAAAAATACGGCCCATAGAACTTATTCCCTATCCACGAACCGCCGAAAGCACTTGTGACATTTGTGAAAGCGCTGAGCTCTGACATGCAGCTGGCACAGTTGTTCCCATAGAACAGTATGTTAGCCGATTTATTCTGGGAGCACAGACCAGATATGTTCTGGAAGGTCTGCTTGAAAGAGTAAAGGTTGTCCAGTGAGTATACCCTTATAAGAAGATAGACACTGAGCACTGCAAAAACCACTATCACGGCTATATAGACATACAGGAGCCTCTTAGCGATCCTAACTCTGTTCATAAAACGAAAAGTTGAACTCCTTCATTACCTGTCCTGTGCACCTGTTATTGCTGCTGTTTATGCACACGTTTGTTAAGTCTGAACCAAGCGCGCTGTAAAGCGATGTGTAGATAGGATTGCTAAATTCCGTTATGTTTGATACGAGGTTAAAAACACTGCCCGCACACGACTGTTTGAACGGGAAAACCAGAGAATGGAACCTGAAAGGAACATCCAGGTAGAATGGGTCTACCACGGTGCTGTCGTTGTAGTTGAAAACGTACTGTGGTATCGGAACAAGAGATATGAGGGATTTTAGTACGGAGCTCTTATTGGCGAACGTCGCATTTATTATCTTAGTGTCATTGAAAACGGGGTAGAAGAAAGACGAATTCCTAAGCGTTGAATTCTGGGCTACAGCATACGTGGCGTACATAAGTGTCTTGGTCTGTGATAGAAGAGTAATTACTGTTGTTGTGTTCATAACCAGCGTTGATAGGTTGTATATGTTACGCCCCACGACTGAACAACCTGAGAGATTATCGTTGAACCCGCACGCAGTAAACAGTCCTATGTCATAAACGAATGATGAGTACTCTGAATAAGCAGTACTGTTCTCCACCTCCTGCAGTAGAGGTATGCTCATATATGCAGGTTTTATTCCATAGTTGCAGCTCATGATTATTTCGTTTGTTCCATTCTGTACGTTGTAGAATGATGCAAGGTTTGTGCCGTTCTTGAATCCGTAAGCGCTGAAAAACTTGCTCAATGATGCGGAGTTAGCGCTTACCTCGGCGGCATGTGCCGTGTTGCTTAAGGGGAATATATAAAGCAGGGAAGTTGCGATGGCAATAAAAACCAACACCGCAAGAAGCACTGCCGTCGTACCTTTATCTCTCATACACCTTAGCGTCCCTAAACTCTTTTGCTAAGACGGACGGGTTTATCCTGACTCTTGATACTCCGAGAAGCTCAAAGGCGTTCCTGCTGCCGCCTACAACACTCATCTTAAAATGTCCGTCCTGACCCTGGATAATTGCCATTGTAAGATCTACCTTCTGTGATTCGAGTGTTTTCTTTACCACTGCGGCCAGATCGAAAAGAACGGTGTTATCGCAGTCTTTGAACTGCCTGTGCGTTCTGGGAGAGATGACAAGCTCAAAATCGTACTTCGGTGCAAACGGAGTGTACACCACAAAATTCTCCGTCTTGCATACTTCCCTGTCCCCTATGTTCTGGATCGCCTCGCACTCCATGCATGATTTCCTCTCATTTTTTGGTATGGGAAGGATGAACACATCGAAAAATCCATGTCCATCGGTTTTTCTTGTTATCACAATGTTTCCTCCGAGGCCGTACTTTTCTATCTCTGCGACCCTCTCGGCTACTATAGACAGAAGCTGCTCGATCTCCTCATTGGTATATTTTCTTATCCTGTTTTCGTGTTCCTTGTTCTCTATTATTATCTCCTCATAACCGTGTGCGACAGACGATTTGAAAAGGCTCCCAGTAAGTTCATACTTGGAAGGTTGCACGTCCCTCTTTATCTCGTAAACTTTTGTGAAACCCCTGTCGAACGGGATAGAGGCGATCTCTTCTCCGTTATCCACGCATGCCTTGCATTCTTCCTTCGCGTCGGTGACTATAGTAAAAGTCATCGTGTCCGGATCCAGTCTAAACTCGTTCATATTATTTCCCTTGTATGAAGTAAAAGTACTGGCTATCTTTAAGCTTTTCAGTATACCTCTCTTAATGTTATTTCACACCTTTGACAATGCTTATCAGCTGCGCGAAAGCAGGTCTGGTTATAAGAAGCCCTACGAGGGAAGCGAGTATCGTTGTCAGGGCAAAGCCAGTAAACAGGCTTGCGGTTGAGAACAGCAGTGGGAACATTATCGCTGCGAAAGAGAAGAACGAGACGACTATTATGAAGAACGCCCTAGTTATCCTCTTCCTTATCGCGGTGAATTCCTGCTGTGAGGACCCTCTGATTATCTCATCGGTTATTATTATCTGGTCGTCCACCGATATACCTATGCTTGCTATTATTCCAGCAAAGCTTGGTATGTCAAGAGTCCAGTGTATAAGAGCAGCGACTCCTATGACTATGAATATCTCCGCTATACTGGTAAGCAGTATAAGGGCGGATACCTTATAATCCCCGTACCTCAAGAATATCACGATGCTGACCGCAACGAAAGCAGCGAACAGGAGCAGGAATATCTGGTTAAGGAACTGCGATCCCGAGGTTGAAGAAACGGACTGGATGGACGTTATCTTTATAGGAGTTGGGAGGCTGCCGCTTTCGAAAGTGGACTGAAGAGTCTTCATCTGAGCGTAAGCCTGCTGGTAAGTAGGAGCCGAACCTGTTATAGATATTGTCTGGACTGCAGAATTCTTAAGGCTTGGCGATATAGATAATGATGATATCTGCTTCCCATTAAGGAAAAGGACTATAGGCTTGCTGAGGAAGCTGCCGCCGTTAGACTGCACTATGGACAGGTTCTTCGTGGCGTTAGCGAAATTCGCAGCGGCCTGGTGACTTATTTCTATGCCAAAATTGAACTGATATACTCCCTGTATAAGAGTAGGCGGCGACTCCCCTCCATAAGGACAGCTGGAGGTGAGACAGACCTGCAGTATGCCCTCATTCTTGTTTGTGCTATTGAATATCGTATTGTTGCCTATCTTAGCGTAGAATATGCCCTGACTCTGTATCAAGGAAAGAGCTTGACTCTCCCCCACATTCGGCATGCTGATTAACAGGAAAGCTCCAGAGGCGATAGTGTGCACTACGCTTATTGATATGCCGCTTATGCCGTACGTGTTGAGACGCGTCTGGAGCACCCTCTGCAGGTTACCCACCACTGTTGAATTAAATCCAGTCGTAGCGTTGGTTGAATTTGGTTCGACGGTTATCTGGGTACCTCCGATTATGTCGAGGCCGTAATTGAGTTTAGTGAAAGGTACATCCTGCACTTGTATATAGGACGAGTTCATCGGCTGCGAGCCTGTGACCTCTATCGTTACGCTGCTGCCACTGTATATGTACGGGAAAACCTCATTCTCGTAGTGTATCGTGAGCGTTGAGTTTGGAATCGCAGTCCTGTTCAGCGCAGAATAAAACTGCTGAGAGTTCGACACGTGGATCCCATTGAGCGCTGTTATTATCGAGCCGGTTGAAAGAGTCGTAAGACCCTGCGCGCTCAGATTACCCAGAAATGAGTTGGTCGACAGATATATTACCTGTGCGCCGTTCACGCCAGTCAAGTTGAATTCTATTGATAGGAAGGCGACTACTATGACTAAAAGCATCAGGATGACTCTCCAGTCCTTCAGCATGGATCCTATTCTTGTCATACCGTGGCTGCCGGTTTAGGCTCCTCCTTGTATCCTATGGCGGCCAGCTGTATAGAGCCGTTGAGTATCCATACCGCGAAGTCGTCGAATATGACTCCAAATATCAGTATTATCGCTATGTTGTGTATTATGCTGTTCGATGAACCGAAGAAGAGCACGAGGAACGTGATCAGGGCTGCCGCATCCATAGTAAGCGACGTCTTTATGGTGTGAGTGAGCCTGTACTTCATGCTGGCTTCCTTTCTCTTGAGTATATTTGTTGCGAGTATGATGTTCCTGTCAGCAGAATAACCCATTACCATAAGGATTCCTGCTATAGATGCCGTGGAGAAGTGCAGTCCGATGATATCCAAAAGACCTACGACGTTTATAACGTCGCTTACTATGCTGATGACATTTGAGAATGCCTGTGCGAAGTTCCTAAAGTAGAACAGCGAAACTATTGCCACTAGGATAAACGCTATGCCCAAGAGAAGCGCGGAATCGTAAAGAGCGCTCTGCGCTAGCGAAGCCCCGACGAAATTTACGCTGGAATTTGAAGATGTGAGGGAGATACCGAATAATTTTGACACGGCGTTTGACAACGCAGTAGAGTTGACCCCTGTACCCGCCGTTATCGTGTAACCGGTCACTGCATTTGACAGTGGCGAGTGAAGCACGGAGACAGACACTGGTGTGCCCAGAGCCGATGTCAGATTGGTAGTTATAATCTCAGGGGATACAATATTAGTGGTCGATAGCGACAGAGATATGCCTCCGGAGAGGGATATGCCCTCATTAATCAGCTGGCCGTGCGTTATGTAGTGGTAGCCTATTGAGGCGGAGAAGAACACTATCAACATTATAGGTATGAAAACCATCTTCCTGTAGTTTCTCAGGTAATAATCAACGAGGTTGTCTATAGTCCTGCTTATAGTTTTCCTGATGCCTTCCATTCGAGTCTATAGAATCGATAATAGTATAAAAAGTTGAACTCTTGAATAAAAGACCTATTTGAACCAAAATAGAGGATATACTTTGTAGGAACCTGCAGATATGTTAACCCGCATATTACTATAGGATTTTATCAGTTCGTCTCTCAGAGGAGAGAACCATTCGTTTTTAGCTGGATATCCCCTCTCAAACTTGTCTAGGATGTTTGCACTCAATGATGCGCTGTAGAAATTATAATCCTGGAGCAGGTACACATTATGGTACTTAAATCCCTTACTTTTAGGCATGTTATTGAACCTGTATCTGAACTGGTTCACGAAATGTTTCTGCGTTTCAGCATCAAGGCCATTGGCATCCATTGCTATGGAAAACCTGATTTCATCAATGTCATTCAATAAGCCGTTGAGTCCCCTATCTTTTGATATCTCCCCTACCTTCCTTGATTTCAGCCATATCGACTCAAATCTCTCCCAGAATGCGAATAGGTTTATCGTCTCGACCTCTACTATCTCACACACCTTTTTTTCCGCTTCCTTATAAGTTATAACAACATCCGCTGGCCACTTGGATATTTCCGTCCTAGTATTCTTCGGAGACCTGTACAGGTCTTTTGCTCCCATATACTTAAGCTCACACTCTATCTCTATATCTTCTATCGGTTTTGTCTTCTCAAGATAGGATGCAGTTGACAGCTGCATAAGAAGGTGTTTAGTAGTAGTAAAGCTCTTCACATCCGAAAGGAGTACGTTCTCAAGATTCTTGTTATTTGGGGAAGGTGACATGCCGGATCACAATTTAGAATAGAAGCATCATCCTATTTATACTCGTTCTAGCAGGACAAACAATATCTGTAAGCGTAATAAAGTATTTAGCGGTATAAAATTACTATAGACTATGCGCGCACAGTTCTCCATAGAGTTCGTGATAGATGTAAGCATAATACTGGTCCTTGTTATATTCCTTATAGTCTTCTTTAGCACTTTTGGAAACACGCACTATAATGCGGCGGTCATGAACTCTGTCTGCTCCGAGATAGCACAGGGGATAAATCTAGTCACCTCATCCGGAAGTTTCCCTGTGGTGCAGTACGTTCCTCTGCTGAATGATACTGCTTTCAACAGCTATAATATAAGCGTCTCAGACGGGATCATAATAATATACTTGCAGCCCAGCGGCGGGAGACCTGCTTCCTTGATAGCAAATACAAACGTAGTGTCGTGTGGAGCGAACACAAGGAACACGGACAACGAATCCTTCGGACTCTCAAATCTCGCGATATATAAGAATTCTACTGGTATAGCCATTGCCTACCTATACAGCAACAGCACTAACAACACCTTTCCTACAACAGTCTACGGGGGAGGTTTCCCCGGCGGTGCTGTGCTCTATCTAAAATCTCCGGGTGGTATAATGACCACGCTGGCCTACGAACTTTCATCTTTTGTCTATACTAATGCGACGTACATAGAGACCTTGTCTGCTGGATCATACAAATTCTACGCCCAGAGTGAGCAAGATCCATCTATAAAGGTTGCGCTGCCATTCACTAAATCTTGATTGTATCTGTGAAAATCTTTTTATACAATATATATTGTACTTGACAAGCTTTAAATATACGCAAAATGTTCATAATCTCATGAAAAGAAAAGCACAGTCAGCTTTGGAGTACATGATGACGTATGGTTGGGCCATACTGATCATCGTAATCGTAGCTGCTGTCCTGTACTCGATGGGTATTTTTAACCCTTCGAGTAGTACTGGAACAACCGCGACGGGCTTCTCGCCTTTCACGGTTCTGGCGCAAACTTGTAACGGGCATGGTTTGCAGATACAGCTTGGTAACAATGCCGGTGCATCTGTTGCGTTAACCGCTACACCTGCAACTGTAACTACCCAAACTGGGATGTCTGGAACTGGTAGCTTAACGTTGCAGGGAGGCGCTGCGACCATAACTAGTGGCGGTTCGTTTATATTGAACGGTACCACTTCAGTGAACTGCATAACATCTGGTGCAAGGTATAGTGCTGCTATAACTATAGACTACAGTGAAACCACTGGTTTAGGTTCAGAAAGTCTTCAGGCGACAGGTACAGTAGCAGGATCAGCAAGCTAAATTTTAACTTTTTATTTTTTTAATTTTTAGTAAAAAAGCTCAAATCAGTAAGTTTCTTTCGTTATAACTGTAAATGGTGATTGAACGTTCAGATAGGCTGAAGGAACATTACACTTAAGACTTGAAAGCGCATTATTTTAATACATCAGAATATGGCTTTAAAGTCACAATCCACTCTCGAATACGTGATGATATATGGATGGGTCATCCTAATAATAGTCATAGTGGCTGCACTTCTGTATTCCATGGGTATTTTCACGCCAACCGCCGGTGTGGAAAGCACTATAACCGGTTTCGCGCCTTTGCTTGTAACTACACAGAGCTGCGGCAACGGCGGCATGGAAATCCTCATAGCAAACACACTGGGTTATCCAGTGGAGATTCTTAACGCCACCATTGTCTCCGCGACAGGTCTGCAGCAGAGTTCCACGGGCAGCATCAACCAGACAATAGGCTTAAACGGGCAGGGGACGCTGGTGTTCTACAACAGCACATGTGATAATTTCGGCGCATTCTATTCATCGATAATATACGTTTGGTATTCATACAGCAGCGGTTTCGGAACACAGATTTTAAAGGCTACGGGATCGGTTACAGGCAAAGCGGCTTTACAGGAAACTGTGAATTTTATTGAGGTAGGTCTGCCCGCCGGAACGCAATGGTACATAAACTACCAGGGGCACACGAAATCATCTACAGCATCGCAGATAACGTTCCTTTTCTCTGGACTGTCAAGCTTTTACGCTGGAAACGTATCCGTTAACGAGGTAGGTTATTTCCCATCGTTGTTTACAGGTGATGCCGAGAATGCCTCAACGTATTACATAGATTACATCCCTGTCCGCGATGTCTATGTCGCAAACGGTGGCAGTAGCACCGTATCCGTTCTTGATCCTTTGACGAGCACTCTCGTTACTAACATAAGCGTATCAAGCAACCCAATAAGTCTAAGTGTGACACCTGACGGCAAGCTGGTATACATTTCTAGCCATGGTTCCGGCAGCGTGATAGCCATAAACACTTCGAACAATCTCATAGCCGCAAATATAAGTGTTGGAGTGAACCCTACTGGAATAGCTACAAACTTAATTGGAAGCACGGTGTATGCACTCACTCTCGGCAACGGGGGGTTATTGCTAAAGATAAACGCATCGACTTATTCCATTATAAGCTCTACAAAGATAGGGGGCAGCCCGCAGGCCCTGGCTATATCTCCTGATGACAGCTTGCTGTATGTCGCGGAGCCTGGCACAAATAGCCTTCTAGTAGCCAACGCTTCCAGCATGCAGGCTATACTTTCCATACCAGTCGGAACATATCCTGACTCCGTAGCTACGTCGCCCGATGGGAGATTCGTATTTGTGGCAAACAACCTGTCAAACACCATATCTGTGATATCTTCACCCTCAGACAGGGTTATAAAGAACATATCCGTCGGAACGGGTCCGCGGGCGCTTGCCGCTTCGCCTAATGGGAAGACATTGTTGGTTTCAAACTATTACTCGAATACTATATCAGTGATAAACACTACTAGCTTTTCCGTCATAAAAACCGTGCATGTGGGCGCGAATCCTACAGGGATAGCCATACTTCCAGACGCCGCGGAGATCTACGTGGCTTCATTCGGCTCCAATCTTGTGTCGGTAATGTACTCAGCTAACTACACGATAAAAACGAACATAACGAATTTGAAGAACCCTATGGGTATAGCCGACGCAGCATCGAGCAGCATCTAATTGAAATCTTACTATAACGTTTTTATACCCTAACCCTTCATATATACGCTATGCATAAAACCAAGGAAACTAGCAATAATACGCCATATACGTTGACCCAGGAAGTGAAGAACGCGTTCCGTGCCTATGATATCAGGGGAATCTACGGCGAAAACCTTGATGAGGAGGTGGCCGAAAGGACTGGAAAATCGGTAGGTACGATGCTGGGTCCTGGAAAAACTGTGGCTGTGGCCAGAGACGTGAGGCTCAGCAGTGACTCTTTGCGTGACGCTTTAGTAAAGGGGATATTATCAACGGGGTGCAAGGTCATAGATTTTGGCAGGGTTCCTACTCCTCTTCTTTATTTTAGCACGTGGTATAACAAGCTCGATGGAGGAGTAATGATCACCGCTTCTCACCTTCCGCCGGAATGGAACGGCTTCAAGATAAGCGGAAAAACTGGTGTCCTTCTGTCAGATGGTACCGGACTCGAAGTAGTCAAGGACATATTTTTTAAGGGAGAATTCGCAAAAGAGGAAGCAGGAGAAGTGGTGTATAAGGATGTAATAGGGGATTACATAGATTATGTCAGCTCGAAGACGACCACTAACAGGAAATTCAAGATAATTTTTGACTTTGGAAACAGCGTCACTTCACTTGTAGTGCCAAGTCTTATGAAAAAACTCGGGCACGAGGTTTACGGCATAAACGTAGAACTTGACGGAACTTTCCCTAATAGGACATCAGAACCGACTGAAGAAGCACTGCAAAACTTAAGAAAGAGAGTCCTCGACGAAGGAGCCGATATAGGGATAGGTTACGATGCAGATGGGGATAGAGTGGCTTTCGTGGACGAGAAAGGAAGGATCTCCGCATCTGGGAATATAACAATACCACTTCTCGCCAAGTATTTCCTGCGTGGTAAGAAAGGCGGAAAGATAGTGTATGACGTTACCTGCTCGTCCTCTGTGGGTGATTATATAAGAAAACTTGGGGGAGAGCCTATAATAGTCAGAGTAGGGCACAGCTACTGTGCTACAGAAGTATTGAATCAGAAAGCTCTTTTCGGCGGACAGTATTCCGGTCACACCGCATTCCCCGACGTAAACTGCGCTGACGACGCCATATTCGGCAGCCTGAAATTAATAGAGGCTATGTCCGCGTACAGCAAAAGGATGTCGGAATTAATAGAAGACATCCCAGCTTATTTCATAAGCAAATTGAAGGAGATAAGTTGTGACGATTCGACGAAGTTTGATATCGTTGAGAGAGTCAAAAAGAAGGCCGAAACTATGCCGTACAAGCTTATAGGAATAGACGGCGTCCTGCTGCAGAATGACAGCGGACAGGTGCTGATAAGGGCATCCAATACGTCTCCTATAATAAGAGTAAACGCCGAAGGCAAGACAGAAGAGGATAAGGACTCATTCCAGAGGCTTGGGGAGAGTCTAGTCGAAGAGGCAATACACAATGGCTAGGGAAGCTGTTATACTAGCAGGAGGAGAAAGCAAGAGGATGAAGAGAGGTACGACCGACCCTGTGCTAATAAACACGCCAAAACCGCTATTGGAAATAAACGGTAAATCCATAATAGCCAGAAAGATAGAAAAACTCTTGGAAGCCGATTTCAGCGTCAATATCATAATAAGCGAGAAGGATAAGCCTATTTTTGAAGAGAGACTTAAGGACTACCCTGTGACCTACTCAGTACAGGGACAGGAAAAAGGTACCGCGGCAGCCCTTTACGCCGCTAAAGACTGGGTGAAAGATGATCTCTTCCTGGTAGAGATGGGCGACGATCTTTATAATTTCGACGTCAAATCACTGCGGGATTACAAAACACCTGTAGTTTTCGGCTTTGAGGTGGACGACGTAAGCAGTTACGGTCTGCTGATCACAAACGATGACGGAGACGTGACTGACATCCTTGAGAAACAGGGGAGCGGCAGAGGACTCGCCAATACGGGAATGTACGTGATGCACAAAGATTTCTTTGATGTGTATAATGATATACCCTCGGATGAGAAGAGCGGAGAACGCTTCCTTACGCACGCCGTAAAAATCCTGCGTGGCAGAAACATAAATTTCAAGGTCAAAAAGATAGACTTCTGGTTCGGAGTCAACACCCCTGAACAGCTAAGACAGGCCGATTTGCTCATAAACGGCGGGAAAAACGAACGGTATGGATAGATCAGGTGATAATTATGACATACAATAACATAAGGGCAGCCTGTGCTAAGGACTTGGAAGAACTGCTGCGAATACTCGATCAGCTGAGCCCTAGGAATGCAGATGATAAAAGTGTCTCCAAGGAAAAGCTTACAAATGTAATGAATACGATGGCAAGCAGCGGAAACCACTATTTAGCTGTCTACGACGACGGCGGTAGAATAGCAGGTACGGCTATGCTTGTCGTTCAGTACAACCTGTCACACGGCGGCAGGCCTTACGGTCACATAGAAAACGTGGTCATCGACGAGAAATACAGGGGAAAAGGCATCGGAAAAGCACTGGTAGATTATCTAGTTGAAGAGGCGAGAAAGGGAAACTGCTACAAAGTCATACTAAACTGCTCGGAGGACAACATCTCCTTCTATAAAAAGTGCGGCTTCAACCAAAATGGGAAAATAGAGATGAGGATTAACTTAGATTGAAACTGCCTGCCATAAACTTTAAAGACGGAGTTGCACCTATAACAGGTAATATCATACCGCTGACTTCTGTGAAAAATCTCAAAGGATAACTATTGCTGCCAGCTTACATCTTTTCTATCGGTATAATCCCAAGTATTGACATGGAGCTCCTAATTATTTTTCCCACAGAATCAAGAAGCCACAGTCTAAACTGGAACATTTCCCCTTCTGCGTTGAGCACGTTAACGCTGTTGTAAAAAGAGTTTATCGAGATTGCAGTGCTTGATAGGTAATTCGCCAGATATGACAAATCCAAAGAGGCTGAAGCGGTCTCTATGGCATCTGGAAACATTAACAGCTTACCTACCAAATCCTGTTCATAGCCGTTGAGATTAAGGTTATCTGTATTTGGTTTCAAGATCTTATTTTCTCCCGCTTTCCTTAGTATGTTTATGAGCCTTGCGTATGTGTAGTTTATGTATATAGCATTCTTGCCCTCAAGCTTCAGTGCTTCATCCACATCAAAGACAAGCATTTTCCTTGGGTCTGTCTTTATAAGTTCATATCTCAGCGTCGAGATAGCCAGAGCCTCCGCGACTTTCTTCTGTTCTTCTTCAGAAGTTATGGCTTCTCTCGATTTTGTCTCTTCATATATCTTATCTTTAAGGCTGTTAAGGAAATCCTCTGCGTTTATGTAAACGCCTTTTCTACCGCTCATCTGGAACATCTCCTTATCCTCTTTTACCTCGAGCCCGAGTTTCTTAGCGGTGTTCGGAGATAGAGCTACAACTTCGTAATCGTAGTGTATGTATTTTATATCTTTTGACTTGCCAAGCTTTTCCACAGCGGCTTTCACGACCTCTTGTTCGTATGTCTGTCTTACATCCACTATGTTGATTGATGTGTCTACAGCGTTGAATTTTGGGTGACTTGTATCAGCCCTTTCATCCAGAGTAGTTGCCCAAAGAACCTCTCCATTTTTCTGTTCGTACAATTTTACGTATCTAAAATCGCTGTCGAGTAAACCGTGTTTCCACATGGCGTACGCTATGTCTTTACCCGCGTATACTACCGTTCCGTCTGATCTTACAATTATCTTGTCTTCTTCTGGATTTTGACCGTTTATCGGGAACACCCAGCATCCCTTTTTCTTCCCTTCGGTTTCGAGCTTTATTGCGTTTATGCTCTTCATTTGATTGAATGCCGTTTCCCAGAATTTGTAAGTTAGTATGTGAGATTCATAGTTGATTAGATTATAAAAGATACCAAACCTCCCAAGAGTTTTCAGCTGGGATTCCAGAACCCTATTTACCATTTCCTGTGTGAAATCTGCAATTTCGTTATTTCCCTTCTCTATTGCTTTTAGCACTTCCGCTCTCTTCTCGAGGAGCGAAGGATCTTTCTCATACATGCTGTTTACTTTTACATAAACTTCATCGCCAAGATATTTGTCAATTCTAACGCCATCTTTCCCGTACGGCATCCCCAAAAATTTAACCCCGACGACATTGTCTGCCACTTGCGCACCCGTGTCGTCTATATAGTTTGTAACTGTGACGTTCTTACCAGAGAACTTGAGAAGCTTAGAGAGCGAGTCACCTATCACAGAATTCCTTATGTGCCCCAGATGAAGCGCCTTGTTTGGATTTACAGAGGTGTGCTCTATCATTATCCTTTCATTTGTTTCCTCACCACGCCCATATACATCGGTAGCCGCGTTACACAGCCTATCTACGACATAACTGTAATTATAACTACAGTTCACGTAGCCATTGACGACTTCTGCTTTCGCTAAAAATGGCAGACTTGAAAGCTTCTGTTTTATATCACCTGCCATCTGGTCGATAGGTGTGCCTGTCCGCTTACTTTCCCTGAGAGCGAAACTTATTGAAAAGTCGCAGGAGTGTTCGTGTAATTCTATTTTAAAATACCTTTTTGCCTCAGCGATAGTGCTTAGTCCAAGTTTTTCTCTTATGCTATCAAGCATGTCCGCTAAGATGTTAGTCTTATCCATTTTCATATTTTTACGCTTATGCTTACTGTCGGTATAACGCGAAGCACGCATAGATAATATTGTGCCAACACAATTTAAAGATTTTAAAAACGCTGTTGTTTATCCTAAGAAAAAGGCGAATGTACCCTTATCAATTGATCTCTCTGTTCTAAGCATTCTCTTGGCGAATGCGAGCTGCTTCTTGAGGTCCGCTCGTATGTATTTAGGGATGACTTTAATGTAGTGCCCGCCCATCTCAAGGAGAGCCCTGCGCAAGGTCTCGATAAATTTCCTCTTATTTAATTTTTATATACAAATCACAAAATTAGAATCCGAATAGCCTTTCGTAGTCTTTGTGGTCCATCCAATCAAGAATAGCAGCGATTATCTCGATTTCGCCATCAGACGTAACAGAATACAATAATCTCCAGCCATTTGGTAAATTGTAGATCCATAAATTGTTTATTTTGTATCTTTCAATTAGTTTTTTAGGAATCAGCTTCTTTTTTACATTTCTTCCGCAAAATACGTCTTTTTCTATATTATTGAAAGCTCTTTTCATTGCGCTCTTAATTGGATCATTGTTAGGCACTTGATTAAAGCTTCTCTGTAAAGAATCATCTATAAATACGACTTTGCTTGCTTTCATATTTTAATTGCAGGTCTATTCTTTATTTTCTTAAAGAAAACTGGATTCCATATGTAAACTACATATCCGGTTTTATCATAGCCTATTTTATGTATGCTTTCAAGATAGTCCACTATTACTTGAAAAGTTTGCCACATTACTTTGTGTGGTAGTTTGTGGAATAATTCAGTTTTCTTATATTCTCCACTATTTTCATTTATAAAATCTTCCACCATTAAGACCGTTTGAAGCGTTGGAGATCTGGCAAAAATGCTAAATTTTCTATCCTTTTCATTTAAACTTTTTTGTGTCTGTTTTTCCATACTACTAATATCAATTGATATTATTAAAGCTTTTTCTTTTTTGGAATTATAGCAATCCTCAAAAGTAATCCTATACTCCGTTCTTTAATATCTTTCTGAGAGGCTCAAGTGAGCAGACACTAATAACTTACTGCGGCGATACGGATCTTACGAACTTTGCGGGTGCAAGCGTCATCTGCCTTGTAGAGCGAAAGAAGCGGTTGTTCAACAGCTTCCGGCGGAGATATCACCACTAGTATTACTGTGGATTCAGCCGTGGAGAGTAAGGCGGCACGAACCTTACTTTTATGTTCGAGTGGTGTTTTAGGAAGCGCTTTATCTTCTTGGAGTTGTGGACTCGAAAGTTGTCCATGGACAGCAGGACCTTCCTTCCCGGGAACTTGTCGGCTATCTTCGTCCTAAGCGTCCTCTTGGCGAATGCGAGCTGCTTCTTGAGGTATGCTTCATCGCTAAGACTTTAAACAGATTATACAGAAGACAGTAGACCAACACATAGGGATCTGTACATATGCTAGCCTTAAAGCTTAAATAGTTACTCTATATGAAGGTAAATATGCAGACTGAAGAGCGATCTAGAAAAGAGATGAAATCAAGGCTATATTCTCTTCTAGCAGAAAAACAAAAAGAAGATAAATTTGACAGCTATGGTTGTTTCCTCCCAGAAAAATATTATTCATTTGACGTCAAATTACAAGAACCTGTTAACTTTTATGGAGCAAGCAATATCTTAGGAAAGGTAGCCAATGCATTAGACTTGGGGTATGCAAGACTCGGTTTCATTTCTAACAACGCAGAGTTTGCGGTTGTTTACATTAAAAAACCGAAAAAATATAGTTATATTGATAAATTATTCAATCCTTTCAGTTATAGCATTCTCAGGAATAGTTTCATGAGAACCGAAATTTACCCAAAAGACAGGGAACTTTCAAGTATATCCATAAGCTGTGAAAGTCCAAAAGCCAATAGCGAAAAATTTATAGACTTCTTCTTTACTCTGTATCGAATACTTTATCCTAACAGAAACCTTCCAATAGATGAATTCATAAACTGATTATTACGTCTATACTCTAGACATTCCTCCGTATTTGGAATGCCCGTAGCTTCCCGTACGGCAGACTGACATCCCGGATGCGTCTATAGCCAGCAGTCTTCCCTTCTTATGTTTCCTTCTGACGGTCCATTTGACGTCCAGGCGGTAAAGCCTCCTGCTTATCGTGGTGTGGTCTGGAGACTCTCCATAAATCCTCCTCGCCAGGGCTTCCATAGGTATCAGCTTGTCGCAGAATACGAACCTCAGTGCGCTTATCCTGAGGATAAGCTCATCGGAATAAGAGAAGGGTCTTCCCTCCTTGTCTTCGTTCATGGAAAGGAGCGCTTTGTGCTCCTTCTGCTTCCAGTCGACTATATTATCTATCACTGCCTCATATTTTTTGAGGCGATGATCCCTTACTATATGATCTACCTTGTTTGTCAAGGTAGCCTCCACTTTCTACTAGGCTAGCGCAATTAGACGCCATATACAAAGGCATATGCACTCCTAGAACAAGTAGTATGCACAGGCGTATTATTTTGGCGCCGGTTTATTTCTGCGGAGAGCTATAATTATAACACTGGGCTTAATAATTTGACAGGGTATGGAAAATCAAAACTTATATTGCTTTATCAGCCCTTTAGCATTTCCATGAAGTATATCCTCCTTTTCCATTTCTGATATTCCTGCTTTTTTTTATCTCAAGCATTATTTTTTATGCTGCTGTCAACGGCCTTTTTACATGTCTCTACGGCTTTTTTGGATGCTTCTAAGTATTTTACCGCGAGTTTCTCCAGGTCCTTCTGGTTTATGTTGTAATTAAATGTATATCCGCTTAACTGCCTGTTTCGTAGAAGTTCTGGTAATAGAGACCTTGTGATTTCTTTTAATTCCTCTTTATATTTTTTAGGAACGTTATTTGAGTTCAGCACATTGGCTTCCACACTTTCTATTATGTTATGAACCTTTGGTGGTTCTGTGCCGGCGGACAACATCACAGCTTTTAGAGCTATCTCAACGGCCATTTCTTCGCTATACAAGGCAGTGTTGTAAACTTTTTCCCCAAGCATCGTTTCTGCCGTCTTGATCCAGCTTTCTGCGGTTCGGATTGCTTCGTCTGCGATCTCTATCCCCATGTTAAGATTTGACCGGATGCGGTATTGATTCTTTTGTGTTTGATTTTTTCCAGTGATTCAAAAAAATTAGAGACCGTGTTTTCCCGCTGATACAGCACTATGCCGTCGTCTGCTATGTCAAAATATATAGGATTGAGTTTTTGAATGTCTTTTTTCGTTATTATAAGAGGATTGATGTAGAGCGACAGTCCTTTCTTGATCAACCTGTCCTGATAGTTCTCTATTTCTTTTATCTCTTCGTTTAGATATTCCAGATAGTCCAAAAAATTGGAGTCGGTTATCACAGCGATGTCTATGTCGCTGAACTTTGTAAATGTGCGTTTCGCCACGGAACCGAAAAGTATGATTCCCGATGTATGCCGATTCAAAGTTATTTTATCCACGAACGCTGCTATGTAGTCTCTTATATCCGCATCGAGTCCTAACATAACAAGCTGCTTTCCGACGAACCGCTGTACGACTTCTGTGAACGAGACACTCCTTCTAGTAAGTTTCTCGAGGATTTCCTTTGCTTCTTTAAGCTGGTAATATGCTTCTTCAGTCAGTAACGTCTGCTTAAATTTTTTCATATAATATGTATGTATTATACATATATAAGTCTTTATGTATGTAAATACTTATTGCAGTTATTATTAAAACGAAGGGACGAAAGAGAAGTATAACTCTTAAAATAGCTTAACAAATAAAAATTATGGATCTGAGGGGAACTCCAAAGGTTTGCGTTATATTCAATAATTATGGCTACAATAATGTGGATTTTTTCTGAAATTTTATTATTAGCATCAGTGTTTGCCGATAAAGATGACGAAGAGGAAGCGCAGACACTTGTAATATTATACAGTCTAGCTAGCTTTTTTGTTTACTAGCTTTGGTCATAGTTGTAGCTTTACCATTCGCCTCCACTATAACCTAACAAAAAGTTCTGCAACTTTGAATATATCTTTAGAATCTTCTGCTTTTCCTTTTTGGTATGGACTCCTGCTCTTCTTCCTCATCGCTCTTCTTTGCCCCGACCG
>JAKAAW010000021.1 GCA_021802105.1 Nanobdellota archaeon
CTCTTTCGCGGTTCTCTCATTGACTTTTGAATTAAGTATTTTCTTTGGTAACATCTTTCTTCTCCTCCGCAGGCTTTTCCTCTTCTTGCTTAGGCGCTTCATTCACTGCCTGTGTGATCTCGGCCTTTTCCTGCGTTTTTGTTTCTTCCTTTTTCTTTTCTTCCTTAATAGGTTCAATTTTTTCAGATTTCTCCGCTGAACCAAAAATCCTGAGATTTGTCCTTTTTCCCTTGTGGACTATACCGCCGCCTCTGTATCTTGGGAATCTCCCTTTTCCGAGATCGTAACCTGAAACCGTCAAGTTGTCAGCCTCGGCTCCCATGTTCTTTGCGTTTGCCCTAAGCTCGTTCAATATCTCGATTACCTGCTTTGTCGATTTCTGGGGGAAACCTGCTGGCACGCCATGCTTGTGTCCCTTACTTGGATATTTCTTGAATGGTATAAAGTCTTTCTTATCAAGCACTTTCTCAAGGTAGGTTATCGCCTTGTTTATGTTCTTTCTCTTTATGGCCTCCATTATCTCATGTGTCTGCTTTAGCGAAATACTCATTCCATCTCTACTGGCAGAAATCCGGACTAACATATTACTCACTTTATGGGCACAAAGCCGCTGGAACGAGTAGCCCTAAGACCAGGTGAACCATGTCTCACCTGTTTGGTCGAAAGTGCGTATTCCCCTAGCCTGTGGAACACCATCTCTGGTTTTATCTCAACCGGCACAAAATCTTTGCCGTTGTGAACGTGTATGGTTAAACCGACGAATTCCGGTAGTATAGGCATCTCTCTTATATGAGTCCTTATTGCCTTCTTGCTCTTTTTTCTTTTTTCTATATTTATAAGGAATACCTTTTCCTGCTCTGAGAAACCTCTCTTGAATATCCTTCTTATATCCGCGTTTGCCAATTTAGCTAGATCTTCTCTTGGCATCTTTTTAAGATCTTCAATCGTCTTTCCCCTGTATATAAAATCCGTCATATTACTTCGCACCAGTCCTTCTAGGGGCTATGTTACCTACTTTTGCACCAGGAGGCGCCCTTCTGGATGAGCTCTTTGCCTTGTGCTGTGTACTTCTTCTTTTACCGCCGAATTTGTGCTCGTAAGCATTCATTGCCACAGCAGCAGTCATCGGCCAGTATCTTCCCCTAGCCCTGATTAGATGATATTTATTACCAGCCTTATAAAAAGGTTTCTCGGTCCTGCCACTGTTCGCTACTTTCCCTATGACTGCCCTGCAGTCAGGATTAAGTGAGACCATAGCGCTGCTAGGCAATGATATTATCACTTTCCCGCCTGTATTCTCCACTATCTTGGCGCCCATGCCTCCTGCTCTTATAAGTTTCCCACCGTCTCTTGGCTTTAGTTCTACGTTGTAAATCTCAGTTCCTGCAGGTATATCTCCGAGCCTCTTTATGTCCCCTAATGATGTACTCTCATTTTTCATGTATGATACAATCTTGCCGACATAAGCACCAGCGAAGGCCGGCAAAAGCGCAGTCTCTCCATTCTCAAATTTCAGCTGCATAAGCGGCGCCGTTCTATAAGAGTCATGTATAAGTTTTATTATCTTGGCATTCATCTCCTGCTGATTTTTGATTATCTTTGCCGTACCTATGGCTCTAAAGTCGTTCATTCTGAACACTCTACTCTTTCCCCGTCTTCTCGATCTTGGTACTTTCATATGACTCTGATTATGATGTTTCTCCTATTTAAAAATATTATCGGAGTTTTATTCTTTATATAGGTGTTGAAGCTCTTATAAGCGTTATATTCAGCTAATATAGCCTTACGCATCTTAAAATAGCATGGAAATAGACGAACTTCCATTCACTGTCAAGAAAGACCTGCCCGTAGGTTTCTTAGGTGAATATGCGGTCGTGGGAGATATTCATCTCGGTTTCGAAGAGGATCTTAATTCAAAGGGCTACAATGTCCACAGCAAGACAGATGAGCTCGTAAGAAATATATTGAATATAGACCGCAGAAAATTAATACTGCTAGGGGATATACGTTCAAAATTTACCAGAATAATGCCATCAGAAGGAGGGGTACTAATGAACATTCTTTCGAGACTCTCCGATAAGTTTGAGGAAGTGACCATAACAAAAGGAAACCATGACGGCGGACTCTCTGTAATAGCCGACAGGCTTGGGAATGTTAGGATTGTCAACGAATTCATTCTCGGCAACGTCGGCTTCATGCATGGGCACGCTTTGCCGACAAGAGCTATTACGAGTAGGGTCGGGACGATATGCTTCGGCCACTTACACCCTTCTGTGATAATGAGGGATAAGAACGGCGTGTACTACAGGAAAGACTGTTGGTCCATATTTGACGTGTCTCTTCCAAAATCAAAGTACAAAAACTCGAAGGTGGAGAGTGCTGTAGCTTTTCCAAAGTTCAACCCATATATAGGGAGTACAGACGAGACAGAGGGCATAGGTTTTATGAGATATCTGAAGCTAAGGAGACGGCTCAGTGTAGATTTGGTTGTCGTATAGTTTATTTATAAAATCTTTCACGTGTGTACATCTCTTTTACCCTTCTGACAAGTTCGTCTTCATCCTTGTACATCTTATCAACGAAATACGGCGTGAAAGGACTGTACATCTCAAATGGAAAATACAGGAGAACAGGCTTGCCGCTGTTATGCGCATAAAGTCTCTCGCTGTCCACACCACTAGAATAAACCAGTGTCGGCAGGTAAACTATAACAATATCGGACTGTTCAATTAACCCGTAATCTCTCCGTACTGTTTGGTTATACACGAGAGTCTGTAGCCTTTCGTCGTGCGTGCCATAGTACGCCTTTAAATCTATGGTTCTTGGGTTGAATATTATCGCGTACTTCTTTATCCTGTTGAGGAACTGGTCAAGGTCCTTATACCCTTTTTCATTATGCGCCATGCTAAAGCTGACGTACACTTTTAATTTTTTGGGAGAGTACATCAGATCATAAAGGACGCTTGGGTCCTCGTGAGCGCCTAATATATAGTGTTCCTTGCCAAGTGCCTCGCTGACTATATCTGCGGTGTACTTTTCCAGCTCAGACCAAAGTGTTAGCTCATACGCGTTGATATCTTTGTCCGTCCATTCCTTCTTGGATTTCAGGTTATTGAGCATGTAATTCGGCTCGGCTATTATGGTAACAAAAAAGTCCGGATTTATCTCCTTGAAATCGTTTATCTTTATCAAGCTTATGGGGCCGCTCCTCCACCAGAATGACATGTGACCGTCTATTATGTAATCTATCTTAGGGCTTGCCTTTATGGTGTCGCTTATCTTGTGGAAAGCCGTTTTCTTGAGCATCTCAAGAGTCTTTATATCGAGCTGGGGGAGGGTCGACGAATCTATCTCTTTGTTCAGGGATTTTGCGCCGCCTATCATCTCATCTATGAAGTTTATCACTCTGACTCGTTTGTTCTTCTTTCCGGCCATCTTGACAGTTATCTCCTCCATCAGGTGCCTGTTTGAGCCGGCGGTCGCTGTGCTAAAAACTATCATTCTGTTTCCCCCTCTATAGCTGTATATAGAATGGTCCACCTATAAAAATATTGATAAGATGTTTACAGCGCAAATTTATGATAAACTTATAAACAAGAGACATCTAATAGTGTTATGTCACCAGGAGAGTTTTGGGCATTTATTCTTGGAGTCATAGGGATCATTGTACTCTATATACTGGGAGTGACTATACTTCCAGTCTTATATTACATATTCATATTCCTAGTTTTTGCGATAATCATAGTGGTGTTTTTCATCACTGCAGTGAAGAAATACACGCAGTTTGAGCGCGGTATAATATTCAGGCTAGGCAAATTCAACAGGATAGCAGGTCCCGGGTGGGCCGTCGTCATCCCATTCTTTGAACAGGAATACAAAAAGGTAGACGTCAGGGTAAAGATGCTTGATCTGAGTTCACAAGAAGTTTTCACTCAGGACGATATAAAGCTAGCCCTGGAGGGGACCATATACTATCAGATAATAGATCCAGAAAAAGCGACTTTGCAGATAGACAATTATGGACAGGGTCTTTCAAGCCTTGTGCAGTCAGCCGTAAGAAATGCCATAGCATCCTTCAGCATGAGACAGCTTTTCGGCAACCTTGACAAATTGAACGACCTTCTTGCCGATTCGATAAGGCATACCACATGGAAATGGGGTATAGATGTACCGACAGTGCAGATAAGAACAGTGTCTCCACCTGATGAAGTTATAACCGCGATGCAGCAGCCTGAGATAGCAGCCAATCTCCTTCAGGCGCAGAGATTCAAGGCGGACGCTCAAAAGATAGTAATAGAAGCTATAGGAGAAGGAGGGAAATCACTTGACGACAAATCTGTAATGTATTTGTATCTTCAGGCTCTTAAGCAGATGGGAGAGTCAAGCTCGTCAAAGATCGTATTGCCCATGCAGTTTATGCAGGGGATGGGAGCTCTTGGCGGCGTTGCCGGTTTATCGGCTGCAGGTCTTGCGTCCATAGGCGGCCAGCAGAACGTTCAGAACGTGATAGACCAGATAAAGACAAAAATAACGCAGGCTTCGAAGTAACTATACTCACCTTAACCCCAATATTCTCGTGTCTCGATATAGTTCTTTTCCGCTTCGATTATCTTGTCGATGAGTTGATCCTGCGTTTTGCTGTAGGATGAGAGTATCCTGCCCGCTGTCTGTGGACCTATTCCATAAGATGAACCCACAAAACATGCCTTGCCCCCATAGGCTAGGTATAGGGCACCACTCTGTTTTACCTTATTTGCCACCTTTATCTCCTCCTTAGTGAGCTTCTTGGCTTTTGTCATCTTCTTTATTATAGGATCATACTCTTCCTTGTATTTTGTTTTGTAAAAACCGATGTACTTTGCGCCGCATTTGCTGCACTTAAGCCCATCCGTATTTTCCGCCGAAAATTCGCCTATCCTATATCCACAGTTTAGGCACTGCAGCACCAAATGGGTCTCATTTAGCCTGTTTACTACGAGTTCACGAAGCAGCTTCTTTGCTTCAGCAGGTTTTATAAGGGAGCCGCCGTACGAACTATCTATACCCT
This sequence comes from Nanobdellota archaeon, assembly GCA_021802105.1. Classification (GTDB taxonomy): domain Archaea; phylum Nanobdellota; class Nanobdellia; order Parvarchaeales; family Parvarchaeaceae; genus Parvarchaeum. The sequence goes on from JAKAAW010000021.1 coordinate 5,048, forward strand.
CATATGCCAAAGGAGATGGGTCTCCCTCGTTTATGTGGACGTTTATCTTTTTCTTCTTTATCGCTTCAAGTATCTCTAAGACTCCTTTAATGTCTATCTTATCCCTGAATATCTCGTTGTACGTTTCTTCCTCTATTATGCTATCCTTGTAAATGTCGACAAGAGTGCGGAGATGCATCTTTGTAAAATCGGCGTATTTATTTATCACGCCGAACCTTTTCGCTATGTTAAGGAACCTATACTCATACAATGAAGATCTCCTTATGTTTTCTTTTATGATGGTTTCCGGGTCTTCTATGGAGAACAAAAGTTTCTTTATCTCCATGATGGGAAGGTCCGTTTTTATCATTACCCTATAAGGGTCTATTTTGCTCATTACGCTCTCGCCGATTATCGAAGTTATCTCTGATGACAACACTTTGGAGAGACCCTCATTAAGCTTGTTGCCGAATGGTGCGTGTATTATAACGTAGTCTTCCACTCTCTCTATGAGGACATTCTTGGAATCCGGAAGGACAAAGTTTTCTTTCTGTTCTTTTATCGTGGCGAATCTGTCGGCGTAATTAGCCCTCATGTTTGCTGCCGTCTCCGACACAAACCGGTGCACCGGCATTAGCTCACCTTCCCAGGCAGGTATCGCACCTACCGATGATGGAGCACGCACTACGGTAATCCTAGGACCCTCTATCTTCAGTATCTTCCAAGTCTCCCCGCGGATAATAAAAGTTCCTCCCTCTTTTCCGTTTTCAGCCACGAAGCCCTCATCGAGCACACCTATCTTCTTATTCAGCTGCGAATCTATAACCACAAACGTTTTCCTATCGGGTATAGTGGATATGTTTGATATGTAGAAAAGCAGTCCTCTTTTTGTTCTTATCAGCCCATCCCCATAATATCTTATGAAATAATGTTTGATAAGGAAATCAATTACCGCATCAAAGTTTTTCTTTGTGAGGCCGTTGTAGGCGTATGCTTTAGTTACGGTTTCGAATATCTCCTTTGGAGACCCGACGCCGTCTATTATAAGACCGATTATCTGATGGGCGAGTATGTCAAGACTACCAGTAGGCAGAGGTATTATCTCAAGCTTTCCATTTTGCATGCTCTCTTTTATCGCCATGCTTTCAAGATAATCGTCCACGTTTATTGTTATTATCCTACCTTCAGCAATTCCTGTCCTATTGTGATTTGATCTACCTATCCTTTGCACCAACTTCACAACCTGCCGAGGGGACATGTATTGTATAACAAGATCTACATCTCCGATGTCTATTCCCAATTCCAGTGAACTGGTGGCTACCATAAGATTGACGTCACCCACTTTGAATTTGTCTTCTATCTCTGTGCGCACTTCTTTTGAAAGCGAGCTATGGTGCACTTCTATCTTACGATCATTAAGAAACTTCGCCAGCCTTGAGCCCAACAACTCAGCTGTTTCTCTTGTGTTTGTAAATAAGAGTGTTGACTTGGAGGTTTTTAGCTCGTTCTCTATAAACCTTAATGAGTTCGCTACCACCTCACTGATATTTTCTTTAGAAGCGATGTTCTCATCTTCGCTTTTTATGTTTGGGTATATTACCTCGAGATTGTACTCCTTATCGCCTTTGAATTCAATACTCTCAGTACAGTTGAGGAATCTTTTCGTCGCTATAAAGTCCGCTATCGTAGCGCTTATCCCAACCATCTGGAAGGAAGCTAATCTCTTGAGCCTTTCCAAACCGACGCTGAACTGTGTACCACGCTTCGATTCCATCATGCTTTGGATCTCGTCGACTATTATGTACTTTACATTCTTCAGATGTTCTGTCAGTCTCTTGCTGAGAAACATAGACTGTAGTGTCTCAGGGGTTGTTATAAGACAGTGGGGGGGTGATTGCGCCTGATTGGCACGCTCACGCGAAGACGTATCGCCGTGGCGTATATCCACCTCTATATCCATTTTATTACATATCTTAATAATGTTTTTGAATATGTCCCTGTTTAGCGATCTAAGTGGCGTTATGTAAAGGAGCTGCAATTTATTGCTTCCAGTGTCGATCTTATCTATTAGCGGCAGGAATGCAGCGAGCGTCTTTCCGTAACCAGTGGGTGCACCTATCACTATATTCTCTCCTCCTGCTATTTTGGGAATGGCTAGTTTTTGTATGTCCGTCAACTCAGAAAATCCCAACTCAGATAGTACTTTTTTTAATTTAGTGCTCAGTATATCATTCATATATAATTGTACTCCCTCCAATAGATATGGTCAATAAAGCTAATAATGTTATAAACCGCGCTTATAAATCTTTCGTGCCGTCGACAGTGGAGCTATCAGTGCTTAAGAAAACCGCAGAGAAAGCGTTAAAGGCAGTCGTGGACGCCGCCTCGGACCTCAGTATCGATGCGCATGCTGATTTCGGTGGTTCGTATGCCAAGGGAACAAGTGTACGCGGCAAAAGCGATATAGACATCTTTGTCTCATTCAATTCTGAGAAGGAGACTGCTCTTCTCAAGAAACTAGTGCCTAAAAATTTCATTGAGCAGAGGGGCACGAGACGATATTATAGGGGTAGAATAAACAGCGTCTCCGTGGAGATAGTCCCAGTCGTTAAGTTTAGCAGGATAGAGGACGTTAGCAACTCTATAGACCTTTCAGTTCTGCATGCGGGATATATAAAACAGAGGCTCAATGAGAAATTAAGGAAAGACATAATAATACTAAAACAGTTTTGCAAAGCCAGTGGCTGTTATGGTTCAGAGACGTTCAGGCATGGCTTCTCCGGATATTCGTTGGAGTTGCTTATAATCCATTATGGAGGCATACTTCCACTCTTTTCTTCGGTTAGCAGTTGGAAGCCAAACGTGTTCATAGACCCAGGGAAGCATTTTAGTGACACAGAGTCTGCTATAAAAACTATGAAAATAAACGCTGCTCCTATCATCCTTGTTGATCCTACAAACCAAAAGAGAAATGTATGCGGATCGCTTAACATAGAGAACCTCGCGAGATTCGTACTGGAAGTCAAGAAATTTCTCTTAACTCCTTCAATAAAATTCTTTGAAGATAAGGATGAGGAAAAGAGGGTAAGAATCGCTTCAAAGAAGAGAGGAACGAAATTATTCGAATACTCGACCAATATCATGGGACCCCGGGATAGATTCCTATCAATGTATAACAAGGCGCTGTTAAAACTTTTGGACGAACTAAGTAACAATGGCATAGGAGTGTACGACTCCACACCAGTATACTATGATAGGAACGTCAAGCTGTTAATAGAAGTGGAGAGCATGCCCATAACAAAAACAAAAAGAATATTGGGGCCAGAGGTCTGGCTTTCGACAAAGAATTTCAATATGTTCCTAAAAGAGCACGCAGACACTTACACTTACGGATCGTCGGCCGCCTATGATAAGGAGTATCGAATAAATGATTTCAAAGGATTTATACGGGCTAAACTCAAAGAATATATAGCTTCAGAAGCTATACTTAAAAGCTGAAGCCTGAGTAGCTCAACGGCAGAGCACTCCGCTGTTAACGGAGTGGTTACAGGTTCGAATCCTGTCTCAGGCGTTTAATATGCAAAGACTGGAAACCAATAAGAAAGCAACCAATCCTACAATATACAGAGCTATTACCGAATCTTATTATAGATATATTAAATCCGGTATCCACCATAATTCTGCTTTGGGCGCTAGTTTCTCTTAGTATGAAACTTCTCCAGTAGGGTGTGCTTCCTTGAATCTGCCGAATGCCTTTTCAAGAGAAACGCCGTCATAACCTCTCAGCTCTTGTGAGAGCTTATAAGCAAACAAGGCCCTTCTGAACATTTCATACTTCATATTCTTATTCCAACTGTCTGAATCACGAGGTATCTGGTCAAGCTTTTCACCTGATAACATACCTACTGACTTTGAGTATAACAAATTACCGTTTTTAATGACGAATCTTCCATCTTTGTCAGTTACGAAAGCAGGTATGTACATCACGCTCCCACCAGTTTTTCGCGCTATGTAAATTCCGAAAGTGCTCTTGTTTAGATTTGGAAGCCT
>JAKAAW010000022.1 GCA_021802105.1 Nanobdellota archaeon
AGCAGGGTCAAGGTACTCCGTTTCAGCCATCATAGCCTACACGGAACCGGGACAGACGTTCCCAGGTCCATATCTCTCAAGGGGAACAGCATCAGGGATGGCTGCCTCCCCTCCATCCTCGATAACGTCGTATGAGACCCTTGCGGTTACAGACACGCAGCCATCTGCGACTCCCTCTCCCTTCCAGCAGATGGTAAACGTAACAAGCAGCGATCCTGGGTGGTCTTACATCTCATCCTCACCTTTCGGCCAGAATGTAGTGTTCTTCTCCCCGACAGGTCAGATACTCGATTCCTGGCTGGAAAACTACACGTCAACTCATGCAATCTGGTGGGTCAAGCTTCCCAATGGAGCCGCACCTTCAGATCCGCTGACGATTTACATGGGCTTTGCTCCCTCTTCTACGAACCTTTTTAATACCGTGAACACTGGAGAGGCTCCACAGATTTCTTCGACATATGCAGAATATGATGATGGAGCTAATGTATTCAACAATTACTGGAATTTTGCTGGAACTTCATCTTCTGGTTGGACTATTAGTGGTACAGGTAGTGTAATAGTCAATAATGGGTTGATACTCAATTCTAACGGTCAAGGTCCGTTTTTAACTTCAGTAACTACACTTCTAGATAATAGTGTAATAGACGGGTTGATGTCACAGGAAGCAGGTGCAGAAATTGGTATTGGAAGTGTTAATAATTATGTTTATGCCATTGGCATGAGTGGAACAGAAGCAGATGGTATTGGTCTTACTACATCATCTGGATTAGTGTATGGTTGGGTTGCTACTGGTGGTTTCCAATCAGCAAATACAAAATATGTCATGAGCGGTTATTATGTTTCTGGAGGCTTGAATCTCTTATCCAATTACATATCTATTCTAACATCAACTGATAGCATCTCTGGAACGACGAGTGTGGTAATTAGTGGATACGCATCTGGAGATTTAACAAGTTATATTCAATGGCTTCGTATCCGTGCTTATCCCCCGAATGGAGTAATGCCTACTGTAAATTTTGGTAGCGTTTCTTAATTAGTTTTAATGCTTGCCCAAATGCAGAGCGTTTTGTTGATTTATGCGCCCTCTAGTTATAGTGCATAAACATTAAACTTATTATGCATTTTAATGCATAAATCTATAAACTCGTAAAACATTAGTATTGTGCGGGAATAAGAGACATACTATTAAGGCAGAAACACGATTTAGACATTGAATTGTCTAATCCCCTCATTAAAAGAAATATCACAATAGATGACAAGGCCTTAGAAAGCAATATAATAAAGTGATCATTGGACTTAGAAGAGCGGAAAATCGACTTTTGTACTCAGGTCTATAGAAAAAGCCAAATTTGCGGATATGTCTAGTCTTAACACGCAACAGGTTTAGCATTTAAACGGGAGTTCTCACGTTTTTAAACCATGAGAATCAAATAATAGAGATATGTTGGGAAAGAAAGTAGAAAACATAGAGATAAAGAAAGGAGAGACTGTAAGCGACTTACTGAAGAAATTCGGAGAAGCTGGCGGATTCACTGCAAGAAAGCTGTCAGATTCTATAGAGATATTCAGAGCGATGCAGGAGGACGTAGAATGCGTGAAGTTTCTCTCATTTCCTGCGGACATAATATCAACCGGGACTAGAGGTATCATAAAAGACCTTGTGAAGAACAAGCTAGTCGACGTTATAATAACTACTGCAGGTACAATGGACCATGATTTAGCAAGACTATGGAAAGATTATTACGCTGGCACAGAGGTCGCTGACGATGCGAAGTTAAAGGAAGAGGGAATAAACAGACTTTATAATATATTCATACCTAACGATAGTTACGGACTCGTACTTGAGGATAAGCTCATACCCATAATAAGAAAGGCGGCAGAGAAGAAGAAGGAATACTCTACAAGCGAGCTTATAGCTTTTATAGGAGAAGAGATAAAGGACGAGCAAAACGCAGAGGAATCCATAACATACTGGGCATGGAAGAATGGAATTCCTATAGTCATACCTGGATTCACTGATGGCAGTTTTGGTGCGCAGATCTGGATGCATTCTCAGAAGGACAGGTCATTCGTTGTTAATCCGATAGCTGATGAGAATTTACTCTCTGATATAATATTTAAAGCCAAGAAGAGCGGGGCGCTCATGCTTGGCGGCGGCATATCCAAGCATCACGTAATCTGGTGGAACCAGTATCGTAGCGGCTTGGATTATGCGATATATATGACCACTGCGGTGGAATGGGATGGAAGTCTATCCGGTGCGAAACTTGAAGAAGCAGTCTCCTGGGGTAAAATAAAGCCTAAGGCTAAATTTATAAACGTACAGGGAGATGTTACAATACTCCTGCCACTTTTATACGCAGGATATTTGGGGTGATAAGGTATGAAGATAAGTGAATTGAGAGATGGAATGAGCAATGTTGATATCTCCGGTGAGATAATGGATATATCAGAACCTAGGGATGTCATTACTAAATTTGGGAATTCCACAGTGGCTACGGCTAAGCTTAAGGATGAGAGCGGGACGGTAAGTCTATCTCTCTGGGGCAAACAGATAAGCCTTGTCTCCGTAGGCGACAAAGTCGAGATAAAAGGTGGCTACACGCGTACTTTTAGGGACGAGATCCAAGTAAGCGTAGGCAAACAAGGCTCTATACAGAAGCTTGAAGTGGCTTAATACCTACTTTTTAGGCTGTCTATAAATCTCAGAATCTCTTCTGAGTGACCCTGTGGAGTGACGTTAGGGTATATTTTTATTATAAAGCCCTTCCTATCCACAATGAATGTTACTCTCTTGGCGGAGCCAATAATCGATTTTATTCCTAGTCTATCAGTGAGAATCTTGTCCTTGTCACTGAGTAGGGGAAAATTGAGATTGTTTTTTTCTTTGAATTTTCTGTGTGATTCCACGCTGTCTGTGCTTATACCATATACTGGTATCTTTTTGTCAGTGAAGGCGCTTAAACTATCCCGAAAACCGCATGCTTCCTTTGTGCAGCCCGGTGTCATATCCTTAGGATAAAAATAGACCACATTAAATTCACTGTTAAGATCCGCATTTCTTACTATTTTACCCGAGTCATCCTCAAGAGAAAACTCCGGGAATTTGTCTCCTTCGTTTACTTTCATATTATATCACCTTATAATGAATATTTTGTCGGTCTTATATCCCTTGCGTTAAGAGATATTACATCGTTGAATTTGTTCGGGATGCCAGTCACGTCTATTTCATAAAGCCCGAAGGACAAATCATTTATTTTGTCGTCTAACTCTTCCGCCTTTGAAAGAGATAATAGCTTATCAGCGACCCTATCAAAAAAAGATACCTTTATACTTGACATTCCGTCATCTAGTATACCTGATATCATAAGTGTACGCGATATCGCCTTGTCTCCGTGTTCATCACAGGTGTTTACTACTCTCTTTTTACAGATATTGCACCTAATCAGGAATATGTTGTTAGTGAATAGTCTGGTCATGAAACCTCTGACAGTATATTTTCTAGGTGTATCAGTAACTTCGCTTACCCTATCAATTTTCCCCTCAACCTGTTTCATTTCTAGTTTCGGTGCAGACCGGTTTATCTTTATAGCACTGTTTGTACCTAAGTGTATCTCATAGTGCTCACCGTCAAAACTTTTTCTTGTATATGCATTGGCTATTGATATTATGTCTCCAACTAACGCATCTTTTTGTATTTGATCTACTTTCTTTGTATCCCATATAACCGCATTGATTATGCCAGTGTCATCTTTTAGTGCCAGATTAGATATGGTTGACGGAGATCCTTTTATCATTATCTTGCGCGGTTCGAACTTTCTCTGTATTGTTGCTACGATGTTTAGGTGCTTTATATCCTCGTTTATGTCAGATATCTTGAATTTCTTCTTTACAGGAACTACTCCTTTCTCCGTCGCTACCATCTTAAGTGCCGCGTTCTCAGTAAGAGAAGGAAACTCATCAATCTTCTTTTTTACAAGAGACCTAACTATATCGGGGCTTAACCCTGCTTCGTTACTTATCATCTCCACCATCCATTCATTCTCTTCCATCTATTTGATCACTGCATCGACAAGTTTTCCTATTCTTCTAAGCGCCTTTTCATCGGTTCCTTCATAATAGACTCTTATAAGAGGTTCTGTGTTTGAAGGTCTGAACAGCATAAATCCGTCGTTAAAAGGTATCTTTATCCCATCTATTTTTATCTGTTTCTTGTATGGTTTTAACTTCTGCGTTATCATCCTCATTTTCTTGCTTATCTTTTCGATGCCATCAAACTTCAGTGCTTTGTTAATGTAATATATCTTAGGAAATTCCTCAGTGAGAACACTAAGATTCTTTCCAGTCCTCTTGATTATACCTGCTATAAGTAGGCCCGTGAGTACCCCATCTGAAAAAGGATAATACCTGCCGAAATAGAAGTGGGCTGATGTTTCGACACCAAAATCGTATTTTCCCGTTTTTAATTCAGCTTCAACATTCGGTCTGCCGGTCCTTGTGTACTTTATTTTAGTGTATTTCTCAAGATGGCTCGAACATGCTATAGTCGCAGCCGTTCGTTTTAGCTTTAGATACTTTATGAGTATCATGGCGGTTACCATCGGGTCTAACGCTTTTCCCGTCTCGTCTACGATGAGGCATCTGTCTCCATCTGCGTCTAGCTGCAGACCCATGTCAAGTCCGTGTCTCCTGACAAGTTCTCCCAATTCTCTGGCGTTTTCTTTTAGAGGTTCAGGTGTTTTCCCGTAGAAATTCGAGGAGGGAGTCGTCCTCAGAGAACTTACCTTTGCGCCTGCTTTATCAAAAACAAAAGGAGCGAGATATGTAGTGGATCCTCCCATAGAGTCTATGCCGACTTTAAGATCCAGTTTTCCGATGCCCTTTGTGATGCGCTCTATATATTTTTCATCGTAACTGAACGGTATTGGTTTGCCGTATTTGTTCCTGAATTTACCCGACTTATATATTTTTTTTATAGGTTCCGGGGTAACCGTCACGCCGTTTTTGTAAGCTAGTATACCTGTGTATTCTTTGGGATTGTGCGATGCGCTTATACAAATACCATAAGCTTTTTCCATAAAGGACGCAAACGCTGAAACCGTAACTGGGCCCATACCAAGCTCATATACTGTAGCGCCGCTCATAAGAAGTCCAGAAACGAAATTCTGCTTTATCTCTATACTCCCTGCCCTGTTGTCGTAGTTTACGAAGACAGGCTTATTCTTGACCAACGTTCCGATAGCACGTCCTATCTTCAACGCGTTTTCTTCATTGAGCTCTTTAGGGTATAGGCCTCTTATATCATAGCTTCTGAAGATATCCATTCTGAGTAAGTGCTTCTGTTCTTATATATAATTTTTCTGGTTGAGTTTCATTCAACTCAACGAATGCAAACTATTGGTGTATAACCACTGAATTATCAATGTGAGCAGAAAACCCACACTCTTTAGAGGTGGGAGGATGTCACGCAAAGGAAACGTTATAGCGGGAAACTTATCGTAGTGTGGTGTCTTATTCTTCGATGTGGTGGATGGCACTTCTAGTGCTATAGTATAAAAAACAGAGTATGTGCTTGGCCACTATAATAGTAGAAGGAAAGCAGCCGTAGACTATAAGTGTAATATATAAGTCTGCACTGTAGTAAACAACTGTATAGTCATATGTCTGGTCTAAAAAGCGGAAGTTTCGACACTGGTCAGAACGCAGTCGGTCAAAAGATGGAGGGAGTGATATCTCCTGCCGTCCAGCCTGGTAAGGAGTTCATCTTTAGAACGAGAGACGGGAAAGAAGTCGACCGTGCCGCATCTTTGAGTGAGTTCGCGGGGAAAATAAAAACAATCCCTGTGGAATCATTGGATTTTCATGCGGAAGGCAAGCATTTCGGGCCATGGATCAGGGATATGAAGTTTAATGTTCTGGCCGATTCAATCGACAACCTGTCCTCAAGAGGAGAGAAATTGAGAAAAGATCTGATAAATCTTTTCAACATGCTTTTTTGACTTGGCATCATAACTATGCTGCGCCGTAAAAAGGACGAATCCAACCAGATTTTACAGTAATCAAGACGACACAAAGTTATAAATATAATTCTCTGTCATAAATAATGATATGGATTTCTCAAAACAGACGGACGATTTCCCGGATACATTCTATGCTTTTATAGAAATACCATCCGGAAGCAACTGCAAGTACGAATACGATGAGCAACTTGATGGGGTTAAGCTAGACAGGGTTCTTTTTACATCGATGGTTTATCCTACAAACTATGGCTTTGTACTCAATACAGAAGGAAAAGACGGGGATCCTCTTGACGTGCTGGTCGTTTCTTCCGTTCCCATATCCCCTGGTATAGCGGTGAAGTGCAGGGCAATTGGCATAGCAGAGATGAATGACGAAGAAGGAGAGGACAATAAGGTCATTGCTGTGCCTGTCGACAAGGTCGATCCAGCTTCTTCAACAATAAAGAGTTCCGAGGACATTCCTCTTTATCTTAAGGAAAAGATAAAGCACTTCTTTGAGCACTATAAAGAGCTAGAGAAAGGAAAGTTCATGAAGTTTAACGGATTCAAAGGTAAAGAGGAAGCTCTAAAGCAGATAAAAGAAGCTCGTCTGAGCAGTACTTAAATTCTAGGTTTCAGACTCCAAGAATTTTTAGGAAAAGGAGCAGGGGGCTTATCGCGAACACTATATTGAGTATAGTTATAACGATCTGAAGTCGGACTTTATATAGTACATATGACGTGGCGGAATATATCGCTATAAGCAGTGATCCTGATGCAAGAGCGAAACCAGTAACCATGAGATTGGATCCAGAGTTAAAGGCAAAACCTATCGCCAAAAGAATGAAACCTATGCTTCCTATCGAACCGATTGGTTCTTTCTTGTAGTGCTCTATCGACAGTAGGTACGCCACCATCAAAAGTGATATAGACAATATAATAGTCAGCGAATAGACGACGTTCAAGTCCAGTATGCCCAGCACGACTCCAACTATTACGATCACTTCAAGAGCCTGCACTACCTTCTGCTTGCTCGCAGTTGCGGATGCAAAAAGTATTGCTGCTCCTACAAGAAACAGCCCCTCTTGAAGTACAGAGCCAAAAGCTATGAAAGAAACGGAGTAAATAAGTATTGCCATCGCCGCGACCGAAACGTAGAACATTAATCTATCGTACTTCGGCGCCTTTTTCTTCATTATATAATTACGATTCACAAACTTAAAAGCTTATTTCGTTCTCAGGCTTAATATACAAATGAGGGAGTATGTAGGGACATCAGGATGGATGTACTCTTGGAATGAGGGAGGCAGTCTGGACTGGTACGTGCGCGAATCCGGCCTGAACGCGATAGAGCTCAACGCGAGCTTCTATAGGTACCCTTTTCCAAACCAGGTAAAAGCGTGGGCAGAGAAAGGAAAGTCGTTGAAATGGGTTGTTAAGGTCAACCGTGCGATAACACATCTATACAAATTAAACAAGAACAGCCACAAACCATTCGAACGGTTTATGAAGCTTTTCAATCCCCTAAACAATAACATAGCGTTCTATCTCTTTCAACTCCCTCCAATACTGACTCCAAATGCACTGGAAAATATAGCGAGATTCCAAGAGAGGTTCCACTTGGGGAAACGCTTCGCTTTGGAGGCGAGAAACCAGAAGTGGTTTAATGAAGACGTTTATAAGAAGGTGGAAGCGCTAGGAATCACGATTGTCAGTGTAGATTCTCCGCAAGGGAGCTTTATAATAAAAACAGGAAAAGATGTCTATCTAAGAATTCATGGGAGGATCCAGTGGTATGCCTACGCATACTCTAAAAAAGAATTGTTGGGATTAGCTAGGCGAATTAAAGAGTTGAGACCCTCAACATCGTATATCTTTTTCAATAATGACCACGCGATGCTTTCCAATGCGAGAACGATGATAGCTCTGCAAAAGCATTAAAAGCACCAGACTTATATTATTTGTTACAGCCCCGTTGTGTAGTGGTCAAGCATACAAGCCTCTGGAGCTTGGGACATCGGTTCAAATCCGATCGGGGCTACTTTTTGCAAGGGATAATG
>JAKAAW010000006.1 GCA_021802105.1 Nanobdellota archaeon
ATCCCACGATTAAAAACGTTGATTTTCCTGCTCACACTTTATAGACAACTACTGTATTGCCAACCATACAAAGGTTAAAAAGGTGTGGATTGAATGATTATAGTGAAAAACTTGTATGCAGAAATAGCCTTATGACAACAACATACTAGAAGAAATGCTAAAAATCTGTTAATGATATATATTTTATGTCTATGGATGAATATGAAACGTTAAACTTGATAAAATACCTTGAAGGTATAAAGGGGAGACACACCGAACTTGTTACAGTGTACGTACCGGCAGGTTTTAATCTCGACTTAATACGTTCACAACTGGCGGAAGAAAGAAACACTGCATCGAACATAAAGGATAGGAATAATAGAAAGAACGTTGTGGATGCATTAGAAAAGATAGGGGGGGAGTTAAAGCTTATAGGCGGCACACCTAACAATGGTCTAGTTGTATTCTGCGGCAATGTATCTGAAAAGGAAGGAGAACCGGATATAAAAGTCTGGGAGGTAGAGCCGCCACAAAAATCTGATATAAGGCTGTATCGCTGCGATCAGAGATTTATAGTGGACCCATTAAAATCAATGTACCAGCAAGGAAATGCGTATGCGCTCATAGTTATCGATAATAGAGAGGCTACATTCGGGCTGCTTGAGGGATCAAAAATAACGGAACTTAAACACATAAAGTCTCTTGTCCCGGGTAAATTCTCAAAGGGGGGGCAATCTGCAATGAGGTTCTCCAGAGAGCGCGAGGGGCTTATCCGAGATTTCTATAAAGAAATTGCTGAAGTAGCTAAAGCGCTGTTTTTCGGAAAGGATGTCGCTGGGATTATAGTCGGTGGTCCGGGCCCGGCGAAGGAGAACTTTCTTGACAGTGGATATCTTATCACTGACCTAAAAAACAGAGTCAAAGGTGTGAAAAGTACAAGCTATACTGATGAGGCAGGATTAAAGGAGCTTGTGGAAAAAAGTAAGGATATCTTAGCGAATGAAAGAATTGTAATAGAAAGGGCATACGTGCAAAAATTATTTACAAGCATAGCGAGAAATGACAACCTTTCCACATACGGCGAAGTGGCTGTCAGAGAGGAACTGGAGTCTGGAAATGTGGATACGTTGCTGATCTCTTCGGGTCTTGAAGATACGAAAAAGAACGAGTTCTACTATAAAGCAAAACCAATCGGTATAACTGTTGAATTCATATCGAAAGAGTCAAGCGATGGGTTGCAGCTATACAATCTCGGCGGGATAGCCGCTCTGCTGAAACGCCCCTCAAAGAGGGGCTAAGACGCCGGCTCTGATAATTAATACAAAAGAATTAACAGAGGGCAGCTATGAACGCCACGGATGCAGTGACGTGATCACGCATTTCTATTTTTTGTGTTGCCTGGTTTTCTTAATGTTGGACTTCTTCTCACCGAAACTAAAGAAGCCAAACCACAGCAAAACTATGCCTATAAACTCCGAGTAATACAAGAACGCCGGAAAGGCTGCTATGTACAGGCCGCCTGCTATGGACACCACTATCACTCCTAAGATTATGCTTATCATTTTCTTGTTCTTTGTCTTTAAATAAGACGCTGCTGCTGTCCATACAAGTACTACCGCGGCTGGGAAGGTGACTAGAGATGAGGCTATTATTATGGAGATGGGGAGAGGACCTGCGACTACATGCGTTATCAGAACATTGCCGATGTTTGACGAAACAAGCGAATAAACCAGGACAGCCAATGTTATCAACGAGTAAGCATAATATCCCATCTGCACTCTCTTGTATGCCACAAGTTGCATTGAGCCGAAAGCTAACATGTTCACTAGAAGAGCGACTATGAACAGGTAAATCATGATAAGTACATTGTTATATATTCCCGCGGCAAAAAACGTCTCCAACATGACGCCTAGCGCAAAAAGCCATAATCCCAGCCCCCAGAAAAACGAGCTTAACTTTCGTGTTCTTGCATACGCTTTTGTTATAAAAGCTGCCAAGACCACTGTAAGCACGAATATGGCTATTGTTGATAGTTCTATGAACATCGCTGTCTCTACGCTGAACATTATCAGATAAGTTAGCTGATGCATTTAAACCTTACACTGCAGATCGTTTTTGCTTGAAAAGCGGAAAAGTTATAAACAGCGATAACGATAGTGTAGTATGGACTTAATGATCGCGGACAGTAAGATATTAGAACACATTATAGATGATTCCTTAAGAAAAAATATAGGGGACGATGGGACCGAAAAGGTTCTAACTCTTTTAAGGTTGCGAGAGGAGAGCGCAAACAACATTATACACGTTCTTAACGATGTAATTGTGAAGGCGGGCTACGCTCTAAAACTAAAGAACATATTTGAGAGGTTGGGAGACAACCTGTCATCAAGAATAGACGTAAAGATATCCTCTGAGGAGATAAGCCTAACTAGAGAGGGGATGGAATTCGTGAATATAGAAGTCATGAATAGGTTCGATGTGCCACTGATATTTGAGGTTAGCCTTGAAGACAGGGACAGCTTTCTGCCGATAGTATACAACAAGATAGAAGGGGCTTACTTCAATGGGTTTTCGCAGGAAAATATAATAGACAGTGGCGACATCAGCAAATTTAAATTCAAGATAGGATGGGACAACGAAATAAAGACAAAAAGTACGGTCTTATTTGTCGTTATAAGGTCAAAAGACGTAGAAGGGCTTAACTGGATTGGAAAGATAAGGGTTTCCTTCGAAACAAAATCTTAACTGTCTTTTAGTTTTCTTATATTCCTATATAGTTTCTTTTTATCTGACTTAACTGCATTCCTCTGTTTGCGTTTTTTTGCCAAATGTTTTCGTATAAGGTTTGCCATATTCAAAATTTCCTCCAATTTATTTCATAGTATGTTACCGAGCCTTCTTCATCGACTATTCCCAGTAACACGCTCTTTTTGACACTGTGTGCCACTCTGTTCATTGCAGAGAACGACAGCAACGGCATTGATTCGCGCTCGCTGCCTGCGTATAATATCCACAGGGCGTGTTCCTTGCCTGGCGCACCGCCCTTGTCGTATACTCTGAAATCACCACCATACTTAAATGCCGTTTTTAGTATATATCCTAAGGATCTCATATCCCTGAAAACCGCATATCTTATAAAGAACCTCTTCTGTAATCTCTCTGCCTTACGCAAGAAAATTTTTGAACTTAATTTTTTACCGCCGAAGTCGTATATTTCCAATTCCTTTTTGTATTTTAAATACAGCGCCTCCTCCAGTGATAGCTCTAGATTTCCATCCTGGAAAGATCCGAAATGTTTGTTGTAAAACCTTGACGCGATCTTTTTGTCGAAAACTATGACCTTATCCTTTACGAGCAGAGTCCTATCCATCTCTTTTCAATCTACTACAGATAATATATGCTTTTCCAACTCATGCTTCGGCATCAGTCCGACAACGGACTTTATAGGGGTGCCATCCTTAAAAAACAGAAGTGTCGGGATACTTTCTATGCCGTATTCACTGGCTATTGTAGGTTCGCTGTCGACATCAAGTTTAAAAAACCTCAACTTTCCGTCTGTTCTGCCTTCAATGTCCTCCAGAATTGGTGATATGGCTTTGCATGGACCGCACCACGGTGCCCAAAAGTCGACAACGGCCGTACCAGCATCAGCAAGGACAGTTTTAAAATCGACACCTTTGATGGATTCCACCATAGTAAACTATTGGATTACCCAGCTATTTAAAGTTTATGACACAAAAATGCATATAAAGGTATAAATTACACCGTTAATTCAATCTGATGTATGGAAATAGATATAGGCGATATATATGTGTGCAGGGTAAAGAAGCTCTTGCAACACGGCATAATAGTAGAAATAAACAATTCTGAAAAAGAAGGATTCGTCCATATATCCGAGCTCAGCAAGCGGTGGGTCAGGGACGTTAAGAACGTTGCAAAGGAGGGAGACAGGATAGTCTGCAAAGTTCTTAAAATAGGACCTCTGTCTGTAGAATTATCCGCTAAAAGGATAACTGACAACGAAAAGAAACAGGCGTTGAGAGAATGGTCTATAGACAATAGGATGGAAAAACTGTTGGAGAAACGCCTAGGCAGCGGAGCACAAATCATAATCTCAAAGATAAAGGGACGTTATGGTTCTCTATATGATTTTTATAGCAGCGTGATGAAGAACGGCAAGGACGTGCTGTTGGACCTGAAGCTTAATAAGGAAGTAATTGAGGACATTCTAAGCTTCATAGAAAAAACGAAGAGGAAAATAACGATTAGGACGGAACTAACCATCCAAAATTTCGGGGAAAGCGGAGTGAGTGGGATAAAAGAGTTACTTGGAGAGGAATACGCCAAAAGGGAGTATTACAAGATAAGATACATAAAGGCACCGCAATATCTTTTAACTGTGAATGCCGACGATACAAAGAAAACTATCTCAGAGAACAAAAAAATATTGGATGGGTTGGAGAAGAAATGCAAAGAGTTAGGTATAAAATTTGCTTACAAGGAACTTAAAAGATAAGACAAATTATACCCCTATAAGTATATGCGGAAAATAAGATTTTGTACTGGATGTGATAAATATACCCTTATGGAGAAATGCCCAGTCTGCGGCAACGAAACGGTAATAAATTCCCCGCAAAGATACCTCAAGGACGAGGAGATATCAAAATACAGAAGGGAAATAAAAAGAAAGGTGCTAAGGGAGAAGGGCATTATATGATGCGCATTTATGAAAATAATAAACGTAAAGTCTGTTTATGAGGAGATAAAGAAGAATAAAATAGCCATAAACCGTATAATTGACCTGGCAAAAAAGGGAAACGTAGAAGGATTCACGCCACCGTCCACTTTGGTTGGAGAATTTAATTATCCAAAGGTTTCTGTGGGGGTTATATTCACAACAGACCAGAATGCTGCCATTTACGACGCCCCAAAATTCTGGGTAAAGAATGGTTTTGACGTGTCGAAGATTTTTTCGCTTAAGTCGACCCTCGTAAACGCGAAGAACAACGTTGATGTCAGGCGTCCGGATAACAGCTACATGCAGAATGTAGCGCTTGCGACAATGTCAGAGACAGAACTGTCACTTGATTTTAAGATATCAAAAGTTTTAGGCAGCTCTATGCTTAACTCAAACAAATACAAGGACATCTCGCCACATGGAGTAACGGCTACGATGTCCGATTTTAAGCTCAATGAGAACGTTAGAATAAACAAAAATGTGGAAAAAGTTTACTATGACAGAGACCTAAAAGCGACTGAAGGGATGTCGTACCTTTACACAAACAGGATAAGCGACGAGAAGATAAGCAAAATGTTAAGTGTTGGGGCCATGGGGGTAAAAAGAAAAATTGTACCGACCAAATGGGCTATAACAGCGGTTGATGATGGGATAGGTAAGGAGCTCCTTGACGAGGTAAAGTCATACCCCATCGGAAAAGAGTTTGCGGTAAAGACGGGGACAGTATTGGGTAACCATTATATCTTCCTGTTTGTACCGGATACCTGGGCGTTTGAGCTGATAGAAACATGGAACAGAAGCGGGGACGAGGTTTTCAGCGGAGAGGGAGACTATGAGTTTTATGACGGAAGGAAGGAGTATGTAAAGAATACGGCTGGTGCGTACTACGCCGTAAGGCTTGCGGTTCTGGAGAAGCTCATGGAGCTTAAAAGGCAATTCTCTGTGATAGTGATCAGGGAGATAACGCCAGAGTATTTTGCCCCGCTGGGAGTATGGGTGGTCAGAGAGGGGGCTAGAAAAGTTTTGCAGGAGGGGTTAAACTATTTCTATGATAAGGCGATGGCACTAAAAAATGCAAAGGACATGCTATTATACCCCCTAAACATAGAAAAGAAATCAAGAGTGCTTTCTTATAAGGAAAGACAAACCCGCCTAAGCGGTTTCCAGTAATTCAAGGGTATATTCTACGGGGGGTTCTTGGAAAAGGAACTGCATACATTATGTGGGGCAGCTTGCATATCCACATTACTAGCCTATCAATTCCTAGGCCGAAACCTGAATGAGGAATGGCACCGTACCTTCTGATGTCTACATACCATCTATAATCATTCGGGTTTAACCCGTCTTCCCTAAGTCTGTTTAGAAGAGTTTCCTTATCGTCGACTCTCTGACCGCCGCCTATAATCTCCCCATATCCCTCTGGAGCTAGGAGATCATTGCATAAGACGTGATCTGAATCGGACGGATTTGGCTTGTGATAGAATGGTTTCAGTTTCTTGGGGAAATCTGTAGCAAAGACAGGGACGTCCAATTTTGATGTTATGACGCGTTCTTCATCCGCTCCCAAGTCAGAATCGTACGCCAAGTTTAGGCCGTTCTTGTTGGCCAGATCTATTATCGATTCATAACCCATCCTTAGGAAGGGCTTCTGCACTGTATTCTTTAGCACAGTCTGGTCTCTCTTCAAGAGCTCTAGCTCATCTTGGTTCCTGGAAAGGACATTTTTAACTACATGCTTTATCATGTTCTCCTCGAGCGCTATAATATCCTGATTCGTGGCAAAGGCTATTTCGGCTTCCGCATGCCAGAACTCCGTGAGGTGTCTCCACGTTTTACTCTTCTCAGCTCTGAACGATGGAGCCACTGTGTATATCTTCCAGAGGGAATTTACCATGGCCTCTGCATAGAGCTGCCAGCTCTGGGACAAGTAAGCTTTTTTATCAAAATAATCCAGCTCAAAAAGCGTGGAACCTCCCTCTACACTTCCACCGACAAAGGAGGGGGACTGTATCTCATAGAATCCATTCCCATTGAAAAATTCATGTATACTCTCAAAAACAGTAGATCTTACTTTCATCACGGCAGTTACCTTAGGACTTCTCATCCAGAGATGCCTATTATCAAAAAGGAATACCTTCTTGTGCCCCTTCTTCATAGGGTAAGGCTCAGCTATCCCGAATATTTTGACCGCGTCTATTGCTAATTCGTACCCTCCTATTGCTCTGGCATCCTCCTTTAGAATACCTTTCACTTCTATTGAAGACTCACGCGTGATTTCCGACGCTTCCCTAAAAGCACTCTCGCCGGAGTGGGAAACACATTGAAGGAGCCCTGACGGATCTCTTAAGATTATAAAGATATTATTTTTTCCGCTCCTGACGCTGTTCGCGAAACCGCGCAGTGTTATTTCTCTGCCTACATTCGAGCTGTTCAAAACGTCCTTTATTAGAGGAATATCCATACCTTTAATATGTGTGCGGTCCGTTTTAAACTTTAAAATATGTTGCTATTGGTTATGTAATCATTTTGTAATGCTTGAATATCCTGTTCAGGGTTATTGACGTGACAAACGAGAAGAAAACGTATGCCCAGAACCAGTTTATCGCGTTTCCTATGAACGGTATGCTGAAAGGAAGAGTAGCTACTATAACTGGATTTGGTGAAAACGACATTGTTGCGTTGGCAATATGATAAGTCTTAACCGTGTGTGAGCCTATCATGCCAGACAGTGAAGCGTTGTATGTATTCCCGTTTTGGGACAGAAGCGCTGTGCATGTTGCAGAACGGATTGCAGCTGTGAAACCCTGCGGCAAGCTGCTCGACAGGACAGTCAGTGAGCTGCTATTCGATATAGTCACACAGGAGGATGCGAAAGATAGCGTCCCGTTGACGGGTCCTGATAATATCATGTGCACGCTAGAACCTATTGCGATTGGGACAGTACTTAGATATGTCGACATTAAGAAGAATATTATAAGGAAAGGGATTATGGTCACGTATGTAGGTTTAAAGGACTGTTTCATCATTTTCGAGGTCTCTGCCGTCACCTGCGCATACACCTGCTTAAAGTTCTCCTCTCCAGGTTTGAACTGTTTTAGCTGCTGCTGCAGCTCTTTTATCCTGCTCTTGCTGGACTTCATCATCTCATGGTCTATAAGATACAAGTAAGCCAGTTGACCTGAGGCGCCAACAATTATCGCTATCAGAATTACAAGAAGTGTGTCTATTGACATTTTACATCTCCTCTCCTGTAAGCTTGTCCTTTATCGGTTTGAACTCATCAGGATTTTCTTGCATAAGAGATGAATAGAACTGGTATATTATCATAACTATAAGGAGTATCCCTACTCCGGCGGTCAGAGTGTTCAAGAAAGTAGCAAGAGCAGCCACCAAACCCGTTAGTGCGCCTCCTATTATTGCAAGTGGCACTATGTATCTCTTGACTATGTCAGTGAGAACCCTTTCGTCTCTTCTAAAACCTGGCATGGAGAGACCTGAATTGAGAAGCTGTTTGGAAACGGATTTAGGGTCTTGCCCGCCCAAATACATCCAGATATAAGAGAAGATGGAGGCTCCGACTATCAATAAGAGAGTATACATCATCATAGACTCTACCTGCAACGCCGTTATACCGGTAGTTGTGGCACTTACGTATAACTGCTGTATGCTTGGAGGGGACAACAAGGCAGCTATCCCTCCCACTGGAACCTGCTGAGTTCCAAATAATGTGCTCTCCGTCTTGAACGTTCCGAGTATGGGGTTACCGGCATTGAACATAGTCAAGGCTATGAATTGCGCACCCGCAACCAGTGACACTATGAGAACGATAGGGATTATACTTGTGTAGAAAAGTGCTACTGGCCAGCGTATCGAGTATCCCCTAAGCCTACCGAATGAGAGTGGCAGTTCGACTTTAATCCCCTGGAGCCATACCGCAACTGCGAACAGAGCTAGCGTCGACACGATGGCAATGACCGGGAATAATGCTGAAACGAGAGTACCTGATAGGAATGATTCTATTATTGCAGGTATTGCACCGATAGGATTTATGAAAGGATTGAATGTGGTGTTGACTAACTGGAGAGATATACCGGCGAGTATGAAAAGACTTATGCCTGACCCTATGCCCCACTTACTTACTATCTCATCCATCAAAAGCAGTATTATGCCAGCTATTACCAGCTGCGTGAACATCAGAAGTGGAAAGACCAAGCCGGGCGCAGCAGGGGTAAGAGCGCCACTGAATACATAAACGCCATTTTCAATCATTACGAATATTATCGCGGTCATCTTCTGCAATCCTTGAAAAAGGACCCTGCCGTCTTTAGTCGACGTATCTATGTGTATGACATCCGTACCCTGAAGCATCTGTATGATTATGCTGGAACTGACTATAGGACCTATACCCAAGGAAAGTAACGAACCAAAGTGAGAGGCTATGAGCACCTGCAGTATCTCAAAATTCAAGCTGTAGGATTTACTCACCCCAAAAAGAGGGACAAAAGACATTACTATAAAAAGTAAAAGTATCGCGAAAGTCCACCCTAGCTTCGTCTTAAGACTGAGCTTTACCTCTGGCACTGGGACAGACGGGAGGTTTGATAAAAAAGCTTTCAGCTTTTCGTTCATAGAACTTCGCCGCCCGCGGCGACTATCTCATTCTTAGCCTTTTCGGATGCACGACCGTGGATAATCAGTTTAAACTTATCCTTACCGAACTTGCCGCATACCTTTGAGTACCCAAGGTTCTTAAGATTGAGCACTATCTTGTCTCCTTCCTTCTGCAGGAGACCTGAATTATCCAATGACTTAATCCTCTCGGATACCCTGCTAAGATTAAGAGGGATTTTTCTCACATTTGAAAATTTATAAGTGTGCTCGTGCGAGCGAATTGACATCATCTTCTGCTGACCGCGTTTTCCTCCTCCAGCTTTTCCTCTCCCACCTCTGTTACCTGCATGCCTGTCTCTCTTTCCCATTCCTCTCCCCGCAGTAGAGCTTCCTCTTAAGTGTTTTCTCTTCATATCATCCTCTTCAAAAGCAGGTTTATCTTGTCCCCTCTATATCCAAAGGCCCCTCCAAGGTTGAAAGGAGTTTTCTTTCCTTTTCTTTCAAACCCTTTTGTAGGCGGGTGAAGACTGAATACCTCTTTGATATTCAAATCCTTAAGTGTCTTCTTGCCTGACAGAAAAGCTGCTGCGAAGTCATCAAGAGCATTTTCCTGCCATTCATATCTTTTGTTCTTGCTAACCATCGCCCTGCGCTTTAAAAGGGCTTTAAGGGAATCCTCATCCAGTTCTCCGTATGTTATTAAATTGTCGACTTTCTTTAGCATTCCAATGTTGGCGTCTGTTTTGTCAATTATTGTGCAAGAATGCAGCTTATTGAGCCTTAGAGATTTTATAGTAGACTGAGCGTCTCCTCTCTTCTTCAAGGCAGACATTATTCTCACGACGCATATTTTCTCCATAGTTTATTCCTTCAAGCCCCATGTATTTTTCTCTTCATTTGTAAGGCGGTATGAGTTAAGGCTTTTCAGTGCGTCAAACGTAGCGTATCCAAGGTTTATTCTTGTACCCGTCTGCCCGTAGACTCTTGACCAGACGTCTTTTACGCCTACCAGTTTAAGTATTATCTTTATGTCATCTGCGACGCAAAAACCTATCCCTTTTGGCGCTGGCATTATCGTAACATGCACTGATCCTGATTTACCACTTATCTTAAAGGGTATTGAGTGGGATGATTTACAAGCGCACTCCCAGCTACCGCAACCGAGTTTTATTTTTATAAGATTGAGCTTTGCCCGTTTAACTGCCTTGTCCTTAGCGGTGACCGATTCGAGAGCGCTGCCTTTTCCGATGCCGATATGCCCCTTACCATCACCGACCACTGCCATCGCTGTGAAGTGCTGTCTCTTGGCCTTTGCGGTTACTTTCTGCGTGTTTTTTATTATCCTTCTCTTTCCACCACCGAGCTTACCCTTGGACTGACCTATATAAAGGAAATCTGTCTGTAGGTTTGGGATCAAGTAATCGACTATTTCTGGCTCAAGTATTTTCAAGTGCTTGTTAAGTATGTCGTCTATATCGGTTATCTCACCATTGAGCACGCTTTTCCCGAGCCATGTCTTCGATGCAAACGACTTTCTCTCCTCTCTGACGGGAGCCTTAACCTCTTCTGCTATCTCCTTTTTGGCCTCTGTTGGCACTTCTTGTATCAATTCCTGTGCTTCACTTTCCATTTTGTTTTATGTTTTCAATTACTCTATTTATTTCTTCTTTTATGTTCTTAACTTTTTCATTTGTAGAAGAAAACTGGTTTCCCACCCTGTTATTATAGTACGCAGAGATATGGGATCCAAACAAGCGCTCATCACTTATTGGGAAATCGTCTGCGTGCACGTCGACCCCTCCGTCCTTCGCTCCTTTAAGAAAATAGTATATGAAACTATCTTTCTTCAGAGTCCTGCTTCCTTTGTCCAGTATAGCTTCTTTTACTCCGGATTTTTGGGCGAGGAGGAATCCTGTAAGATAAGCTGCAGGTGTGTTCTTCATGCTGAATTCCCACCCATACTTTTTAAGGTCGCGGCCATAAGCGCTTCCGATGGTCGTATCTCCATTATCTTTGTAAGACACCATCTGACCTATTACCATACTCCTAGTCTTCCTTACAACCAACCTTGGTAACCCTGACTTAAGCATTTTAAGCCTCTTTTTATAATCAGTCTGTTTCCTTTTCTGTGATTTCATACCGACTCCTTCTTCATTTCATCTATTACGCTCCTCATGTGTGTGAGGCTGTGGAATGCATTCCCCTTTATTTTTCTGTATAAAAGCCTGAACATTTTTTTGTCTATTTTTCCTGCATCTCTCTGTTTTACAAGCTCGGCCCTAAGGACTCTTACTTGCTCAAGCCATGTGAACTTAGACCTTGCACTTTTTAGACCTTTTCTGCTTCCGTATCCCTTCCTTCGTCCTTTCTTTTTCTTTAAATGAAGTGCCCTAGCTCTGGCCCTGGACTGACCGACGAGTTCTTTCTTTCTTATTAATCCCTTGCTGATAAGTCCCTCTACATCTGCTCTAGTTATAGCCTCTTTTATCTCTTTAAACTTGGAAGGGTCAAGCCACACTTTGGCTTCGCCAACACCGAATAGCTTACTTGCTAATCGTCTTTGTGTTTTTAGCATTCCTTTCATAGTTTACCACCTGTATATTTTTTGACTTGCATGTCTCAATTATCTTGGCTCTCTTTAAGGAGCCGACGCTCCCTGCTATTATTACGTTGTTGTCTTGAGTTACTTTATCGAGATCCGACACGGTGTATACCCTGACAGGTATCTTTCCAGCTATTTTGTACCTATTTTCGACGGGCGAACGAAAACCTTCTGAAGGCACCTTCCTATGACCCCTTTTTCCGACTTTAGTCTTGTTTTTGTGGCCTCGCGGCTTACGCCATGATAATCCCACTCTTTTTAGTTTTCCTGCATCACGTTTTATGAATTTCATATTAAGGTTTCTTTGTTATAAATATCCCGTCTTTAAATACCCTGCGATCCTTATTTTTTATCTGTATCTTGCTCTCAATAGTACCAGCTAGCTGGCCTACCGTGTACTTGTCTATGCCAGATATCTTTATTTTTGTTCCATTCACTTTAACATCCACCTCTTTCGGCAGCTGTATCTCTCTTGGTTTTCTTTCGCCCACAAAGTTCTCCACCACGAGTTTTCCGTCGATTACCTTTACCGAGGCCGGAAAGTGCATGTATATAAGTTCTAGTTCGGCAGTGTACTTCTCATTAACTCCCTTAACCATATTCTTTAGGTCTGCCGCTAGTGTTCCGACTATTGCTTTCTGATAATCAATGTCCCTATCTGCCTCTATAAAGATGATGTTGTCTTTCTTTGTCACGTGTATGAAGGGATATTTTATCTCGGCTTTAACGGTGCCTTCTTTGCCTTTCACAGTTATTGTAGCTTTATCGACACTGACCTCTGCGCCCGACACATCGACCTTGAATTTAGTAGACATAAGCTATAAGTGAGCCCCCTATCTTTGCGTTTTTTGCCTCGTTGTTTGTCATTAACCCTTTACTGGTTGAGAGTATAATTATACCGAATCCTAACGAAGGCAGAAATCTTTTCTCGTACTTTGTTACATCCTCCGCTTTGATAGGCAGGCGCGGACGTATCGCTTTGCACTGATTGAGGTTTTCGCTCAATTCCAACTTTATGAAACCGCCTCTCGAGTCACTTATTATTTCGTATTTGTTTATGTAACCATTGCTCTTGATTATGTCCAGTATCCTGACGAGGAATCTAGACACTGGACCGACCACGCACGTCTGCTTACCGGATTTTCTGGCAATGCTTATTATATTAAATATATTTGAAAGTGTATCTGCCATAGTTACGCCTCTTTACCGTATTTCCTGAATCCTATATCTTCTGCTATCTCTCTAAAGCATTCCCTGCAGTAATTTAGACCATGGATACTTATGTGAGCCTCTGCCCTGTTACATCTAGTACAGACATTTCTTCTCTTATCATTAGGCTGCATTTTGTGCTTGTTGAAGCGCATGAAGCGGCTATATTTGGCCGGTTTTCCCTTCAGAGTTGAAGCTATTTTCTCAAATGCGGTTTCCATATTTATTTCTGTATATCAACATTGTACTTGTTCTTTATAAAGGAGACGGCATCATCTCTAGCTATCCTGTGCTTTTTGCCTATCTGTGCAGGGATCCTTCTCTTTGTTATGCTGTAACCACGGCGCTTAAGCGTTACGGCAACCGACAGACCTATTATACCGACCGTATAATCATACTTTGCACCAGGTATGTGCACATACTCGGAGATACCAAAGGATAAATTGCCCCCGTTATCAAAGTTTGATTCTACGAGTTTGTTCTCGACACCGGCAAGTAGATTCTTGAGTAGCTCCTCCGCCTTCACTCCTCGAACGGTGGCCTTAACGCCTATCTCAAGTCCAGGTCTTAGGTTCCACTCTGGTATCCTGCGTTTAGTAGTGGTATGAACAGATTTTGCGCCGGAGATCTGCTCAACAAGCTTGCTTATCTTTTCCAATCTTGGTCCTGGTTCTCCTACCCCAACATTCAAGGTCACTTTTTCTATTATTATCTCACGCATCTTATTTTCCATTTTATAATACCATGCAAGCGGCTGACATAGCTACAAAAGTCCCGCCACTGCTCTTTAACTCGACGGAGTGACCATCTACTCTGGTTATCTTACCAGTGGATCCTGCATTTTTACCCCTAAATATAATGACGTCCTTGCCTTGTTCAAAAGGCAGTACCTTCTCTATCTTATTTGTGGAAAGGTTCAAAAAGACCGTATCTTGTGTCTGCACCTTGTCTTCTGATATGATTATGTTACGTCCGTCGTTCAACCTAATAACAGTTTTTCCGCTCCTAGACTTTCCTTTCGCCATTACCTTTAATCTCTTAACATTACCATCGGATTCATCGTCCAGCACTATAAGCTTGGCTTTTTCGCTGAAGGATACTACGAATTTATGTCCTTTGATTGATATGAGATCACCAAAACCTACATTGTACTTCGGGTCGGTGATGCTCTTCCCATCTACTTTGACAGCGCTGCTACTGAGAAGATATTTCACTTCTTTCATATTATTTGATATTTTCATCACGTCCCGTAGTATACCACCTATAGCAAGGCTTTCAGATTTTCTGTGCTTCCCGGGCATCCCTCTAATGTAGTATTTGTGCTTCTTCCTAGGTATTACTGCAGCTCCAGTAACTACGCTTCTCTTAAAATGCTTTGATTCACCGTGTCTTGCCATAACTACCTATCTTTGCTGTTCTTTTTGTATCCGTTAGATTTAACTCTTTAATTATGAGTGCCGATGGGCGGAGCTTAAAAGGTACTTTGTTGCCTTTTTTGGTCACCGCCTTTATGCCGTCAACAGTCACTCTCAACTGCTTTGTGTATACTTTGTCTATTTTGCCCTCCTGCCCTTTGAACTTGCCCCTAGTGATAAGGACTAGATCCCCTTTTCTCACGAGAACGTTTCTTGTCTTGTATGCCTGCCGCAGTTCTTTGGACAAGTGCACAGAGAGCATTTTTTTCTTTATGTTAAGAGGGGCGTTTCTCCTGTACTTCCTCTGTTTCCTAGGACTCCTGCTAGATACCCACGTTTTACTGAAATCTTTCATACGACCTTTGAAGATATTTTTGTTATGTGTGGGAACCTTATAGATATCTCTTTTGGAAGTGGACCTCTGAGTATAGTTCCCTGCGGTTCATATTTGTCTATATCCTTAACGAGAGCACACGCGTTATCCTCAAACGCGACCCTTGTCCCGTCGAGCCTTCTGAACTCTTTTTTCTGGCGCACTATCACTGCGGGAAATTTCTTGTGAACGGTATCTGGTGATCCTTTCTTTATGACTACAAAAACGGTATCTCCTACTCCACACTTTGGCTGCCTGTCCTTGACGCCATGATAATTCCTAACGTTAACGACCTTTGCAATCTTTGCACCTGAATTATCCGCTACGTTAATCCAACTTCCTACGTTTATTGATTTGCTTATCTTGGCTCTAATGGGTTTAAGACCTCCTCCCTTTCTTCCTGTTCCCATATTAGGATTTCCTCACCACAACAAACCTTTTCCATCGGCTTATCGGTCTGGTCTCATACACAACAACCTGATCGCCTAATTTTGCGTTTACGCATTCAGGGTTGTGTGCTAATACTTTTGTCTTCTCTTTCAAGAATCTATCGTATTTCTTCAGCTTCCTATACCTTGTCCATGAGACTGACACGGTCTTTGTAGCTCTCGCCGAAGTGACGGTACCTTCGAATTTCCTACCGTGAACCCTCAGAGAACCGTGGTACGGACAATTCTTGTCGGTACACTCCGTTTCTGGCTTTACAAGATCTTTATATTGCATATTCCCATGGCCTCATTTTAATTTCGTCTCCTCTTACTCTTACCTCTTTACCATCTTTACTATATATAATGAATCTTTTTCCTTTTTTCATCATTCTAATTATCTTTCCGCCTATTTCCATAAGCAAGGTGTTTTTCGTCTCGTCAACGACTCTTCCTTTTACCCCTGTATCCTTTATATACACATCGTCACCGATTAGCATTGGATATTTAAGAAAACTATGGTTTAAAAATGTTCTTTTTGTAAGTTTAATCGAAATACTGGCTGAAAAGCGGGAAAATACAGGAGTGTATAATCTATACCAAGCCCAGCTTCGTGGCGAGGTCCATAGCGTTGCTTTCAGGTTTTAGCTTGACTATCGCTATTCTCTCACCGCTCATTTTATTTACTATGTTTACCTTGTCAACCTTAACGTCAAATGTCTTTTCGATCTCTTTCTTTATGCTTATCTTATTCGATGATTTAGTCACCACCAGCGACAGCTTGTTCTCTGTCTGCATAAGCCTAGTCGCTTTTTCGCCACTTTGTACACTTAATACATCTCTTATTCCTTTTTCCATATCACTTCAGAGACAATATCGCCTCTTTTGTCCACACTAAAAGTCTTCCTGGTTTACCTGCGTTAGTAACGTCAGATACTGACAGGTCACTAGGTTTTTTAACTATTATATTCATGTTTGAAAGCGATTTTGAAAGTCTGCTCGGGTCCGTAGTTACGAAGACCAGACTGAGCTTTTTCTTGTATTTCCTACCGCGCATCTTGCCCTTGCCTGCCCTTATCTTCCTCTGCTTGATCCTCTCAAGCTCTTTTGATAGACCTATCGCCGAGAGCGTTTTCTCCGCGTCCTTTGTCTTGGCAACAGAATTGATCTTGTCGTCTACTACTATCGGGAAATCGATGCTTTCTCCTGCATGGAATCTGGATACCATCTCCTTATTTGCAGATGCGGATATTCCCATCCTTACAGCGAGATCCATCTCTTTTTTGTTCATCTTCTTGACAAGAACTTTTGTAGAAACGGGAGGGTGCGCCTCTCTTCCACCAACAGTGTGTGGCGCCTCAGCCGCAACATACGAAAAGGTTGTACCTACGTGTGACAGTACTTTCTTTGGGGTCCTGTTGTAACCCCTACCATATACTGTCTTGTAAGATCTTCTTCTTTTTGTGAGCTCTGTGGATTTCCTCATACCTGCCAGAGGGTCTGTGTATTTTAGCTGGAATCGTTCTGACTGCTCCGACTCGTACGCCCTTTTAAGGAGCTCAGAATTTACATCCTGTGAGAATACTTTAGGCAAATCTATATCTCCTATGCTCTTATTGTCCAGTGATATTACCTTAACCATATTACCTTACCTTATGAAGTTCACCTTAACAGGCTCCAGCTTCTTGACCTGTCTTATTGCTTTCCTAATTATTATTAACCTTCCTGTAGACCCAGGGACTGAGCCTTTTAGGACCACGGCTGTTTTTGACACGTTGCCGTAGCGTGTATATCCTTTCTTTATATTGATGTCTTCCGGAGTTTTAACCACCTTAAGCACGAATTTATTGTATTCCACCCTTGAATTAAAACCAAGCCTACCATGCTGTGGGACTGTAAACTGCACTTTTGCCATCGACTCTGCACCGAGATTACCTGCCTTTCTCCTTGATTTACTGGCATGCGCCGGGAATATCTTTACACCAAATCTTTTAACCGACCCTGTGAATCCCTTTCCTTTGGTTATTCCGCCGACATCGACGAACGAGCCATCCCTTATTATTGATGACACGTCCAATTCTTTCCCTAACGCGTCTTTTGCAACGGAATATTTATCGTCCATGGTACCGCCGACGCCTAATTCGAATAACTCTGGTTTCTTCTTTAAGCCTATCATCCAAGGTTGTGTAGATACTAGGAGCCTAAGATCGTCCGACTTTGCCTTTAGTTCATCAGGTATACTATTAGTCTCCTTGTATTTTACAGTCCTGCTTATGTTCTTGTTAAGACCGGCTGCCCAGCTCTCCCCTATAGTGTTCTTGTTTTTGTAGAAACGAATGGCACTGACCACTAAAGGAGGGC
Source organism: Nanobdellota archaeon (assembly GCA_021802105.1). GTDB lineage: Archaea > Nanobdellota > Nanobdellia > Parvarchaeales > Parvarchaeaceae > Parvarchaeum. Next base: position 17,714 of record JAKAAW010000006.1, read on the forward strand.
ATTCTATTACCGTGGCGTTTGTTACGACTTCATTCTTGAACATAGGTGAGTTTTTATCCCCATCTATGTATGAAGCTTGGAGCATGCCTACTTTATAACCAGCAAACCCGCTGAGTTCTTTTGAATCTAAAGCACCAAAATTGGTAAGGTTGTTAAAGGCCCTATTACTCCTTGTGATCGGGTAATATTGAAGGCTTCCCCTACGCGGAGTACTTTTCTTAGTTATTTGATGTCCCATAATCGATTATCTAATAAGGGATAAACACGTATTTAAATATGTTTTCCTCTGTCTTTTCCCATAAATTCGTTGTATAGATGTGACATCATCCACCTCTAAATAGATGGATTTTCCCGTTCACATTGATAAAATTGAAACTGGAGGTCTATAAGGAGACATGGGAAGACCTTGTTTACAAAAATCTCTTAAAAACGCTTCGCGTCGAATAAGAGCGGGGTAAAAAGAGCAAAACTTGTTCATAAGAAACCATGGATCAAGGCGAGACCCAGTTCACATTTGACGCGACATCGTTATTATTGTTTCCGCTGTAATCGTTCGCGTTCCCATCGAGAGGCCACCAGCCGACAAGACCTGCGCCAGCGATAGGCGCGCCGCCACTTGATTTTAACGTTTATATACATAAAAATATATGTATACATATGAGATATAAAACGGTGTTGTTGAACGAGGTCGCCTACGACAAGTTCATGGAAGCGAAGACCGCGCTCTCGCTTGAACTCAATAAAAAATTAAGTTTTGGTGATTTGATATTGTATCTGGCTAAAAAAGACATAACTCTACTTAACATAGAAAAGAAGCTGAAGGATTACATCCTTTCTTTCGCCGAAGAACTTAAACAAACTGGGTTTATAAGTGGCGCGATGTTATTCGGTTCGATAGTAAAGGGGACTTACACAAAACAGAGCGATATAGATATCCTTGTGCTCACGAAGCGTTCTTTTAGCGAAACCATTGGAAAAATAAATAACATTTGTACTAGGTTTGAAAAGCAGGCCGAACTGCTTTATGCTGATGGCTTGCCCAGTTTCTTTAGCCCTGTGGTATTAACGATACCCGAAACTACTGTTTTTCGTCCGATATATTTGGACATAGTAGATTATGGGGTGAAGCTGTTCGATGAGGATGGCAGTCTCTCTAAATTCGTTAACAACCAGGAGGGCATAAGACACTGGCGTGAATCAATTGATGGAAAGGAAGTACTTAAATGGGCAGCGAATACTCGATAGAAATGGCCAAAAATTGGCTAAGAACGGCGGAACTGAGTGATAAAGAAGGCATCCCACAGACCTCACTTTATTCTATGGAAATGTCGATGGAAATAGCTATGAAGGCTGTGCTGGAATCTATCGGAGTAGACATCCCAAAGACACATTATATAGAGCGTATCTTCAGGAAGGAGATATACGCACATAAAACAAGCCGAGGATTCATAGAAAAAGTCCCTATGATGCTCGACATTTTTTCCGAATTGCTAAGGCTACGCCCTCTTGGGGGTTATGGTCTCGGGAACCTATCAAAAGAAGAAGCTGTAAAAATGGTAAAAAAGATGATGCCGAGAGTGAAAGACATGGTAAGTTTATGCGAAAAGGAAGTACGATGATGAGGATTTGGTAGACACGGCATTGTGACATCCTCTTATAAATAAATCTATGGGCTTCCGGTTCCTGCTTCACAGACACGACTTGCATGCGGTTTCCCGCTCACGTTGATAAAAAAACTGCCGCAGGGAATACTTCGGGCAGGGGTAAAAATGATGATTCTTTTATAGTTTTATTACTCTTATCCCCTCGACCGCACGAGTGCTAGTCTTAAGGCCAGATATGAGTATAGCCTTCTCTAGCTTGCCTCGTTTATGGATGGCTTTTATTGATGCCGTAGGATATCTACCCAACTTTCTAGTAAGCACTGGAATTACGGATCTTCCAAACTCCAGAGCACAGAACACCGCATTGCTGTCTGTTATTGCAAAGATTCTTATGTCTAAGTGGAACCTTGACAGCCTAAATGCACTTATGCCTGACTTGCTCAATATTATTATGTCTTTTATTTTGGTCTTTTTTATCAGACTGACAGCCGCATCTATAAGGGCATCGCGTTCATCTACAACGGGATAATTAACAGCCGAATTGTTTGTCTTATAGATGGATATTATGTGCTCGAGCATTCTAACGGCGGCGCTTGGGTGTTGACCTATCGCAGTCTCCTCTGAAAGCATGACTGCATCTGTTCCCTCCGAGATAGCTGTGAACACGTCGTCTACCTCAGCACGCGTAGGCATAATATCCTTGGTCATTGATTCTAGCATCTGCGTGGCGGTTATCACTGGTTTACTCATCCTGTTAGCTGTGGCTATGAGCTTCTTTTGTATGGAAGGCACCTTCGCCACGTCAAGATTTAGACCGAGATCGCCCCTGGCAATCATTATCACGTCGGATACGGACGCGATGTCGTCGAAATTCTCCACTGCGTCTTTCCTCTCTATCTTGGCTATCAGTACGCTCTCCTTTCCGGTTAATTTTCTAACGTTCAGCACATCTTCCTTTCGAGAGACAAAAGATAGACCAAATGCAATGACACCGTGCTTTAACCCGAATTTTATTGCGTCTTTGTCCTTTTTGGTCGGATAACTCTCCTCATAGACTAGCCCGTTTGCATTTATACTCTGCCTGTCAAGCAGAGTCGCACTGTTAAGTGCTTTGACAATCAATTTTTCGCCGTCGAATTTTATCGGTTTCAGCTCTATCTTCCCGTCTGATAACAGAACTTTTTCAGTGAGCTTTATATTGCGGGCTACTTTACCAGATACAGGAATATCGCAGCCAGGTCCTAATGTGTATCGTTTACCCTGTTTTATGTCCAGCTTACCGTTAGACAGTACTCCTGTTCTTATCTTTGGACCTGGCAGATCAATGAAGACTGCTACGTTCCTTTTTAACTTGCGCTTGGCTGCATTGATGTTTCTTATAATTTTAGCAGCATAATCCTGGCCGGCATGCGAAAAATTGATCCTGAAAATATTAACTCCGTTGGAAATTAGCAGTTCTATCATCTTTTTGCTATCTGAAGCAGGGCCTATAGTAGCTATTATCTTCACTTTGTTTCTACCCATAATAGCTAAAGCAGCTATAAGAATAAAAACGCAATCGGACGCTAACTAAAAGTACCGGGAAAACTTACCTCTGGCATCACGCCATTTGGAGGATACGCACGGACTATAACTCCATTCCAGTATTCGTTGCCTGCATTCGCACTGTCACCAACTAGACCAAGATAATTTCCGTTATTTGCAACTGTATAGGAATTTGAAGGGTTCTGATAAAATTCAGAACCGTAATTGCCAAGATTTGTAGACAGATATTGCGTTGCTATGCTATTGTTCACCACCACGCCGGATAATACCCATTCACTACTCCATACTCCTGTATCTGGAGGCGCATTCCAGGAAGTCCAAGATGATGATGCAGCTATTCCATACCAACCACCGGCATTTCCCTGTCTAGCTAATTGTCCAGTACCTGCCGAATTGACCAGGAAGAAAACGTCATTCAGTTCGTTTATATAAGTATAATATTCAATTATCATGTTGGTTGATTGTCCTGCCGCAGTTGTATACATATAACTCCCTCCTGAGTCTAGAGCGTAAAGCGCGTTGGTTCCGAACGGAGAACCGGAAGGAGCTGATGATGTCTGCCCGGACGTTCCCGCGAGTGTCCAGCCACTATCGCTTGCTCCTGAATAATAATTCAAGAACACGTTCGCACCATCATCGTATTCCCCATAAGTCGTCGAAAGCTGAGGTGCCTCTCCAGTATTCACGGTATTAAAAAGATTGTAATTTTTAGGGTAAAAGTACATATCCACAAGCAGCTGCGAGGCTGCTGGAATCCCGCTATTGATCTTTAGCCAATACGTGGTCGCGGTACTTTCTGATCCGCTTCCTAAAAATTTGACATTGTTGTTTATCCCATTGTTCCCATTACCACTGGAATCATTCGCATTCCCTGCGAGGGTCCACCATCCCGCCAGACCAAGATTCTGGATGGGCTGTCCACCTAATCCATTCCCATATATATTTTGTATATTGCTTGATGAAAGCGCAGATCCGTAGACTTGGATGTTGGCTATTTCTCCTTCAAATGAAGGCCGTCCATATGCATATCCCTCCGTTCCAATATCAAAAGAGTTTACTGCTGGGTTGTATACTCCTGTGGCAGTAAATGACTGACTCCTATTATCCATATAGATGGTAACTGATTCCCCGTCTATAACGTATGCAACGAATGTCCATACATTTGTTTTTGGAGTGAAGCTTGTAGCAAAATTTCCCCCATCATTTCCACAGTTATCGAGCGTGAGAAGTCCATTGTTTAATGCGATATGCTCAAATGGACAGACACCACTGGAGCTAAAACCAAATATACCCTCCCAATTCCCTGTGTTCACCCCATTATACCTTATCCATGCTGTAACCGTAACTGGGTTGATGCTAGATAGAGGGGTATCACTTGGATTGTAAATATATTGTCCTACCTCACCAGAAAATGTAGCAAGATTTCCACTCTCTAACCACGATGGTATAACAGTACCGTTTGAATAGGAGAACTGCACGTTCTGCAAGTTGTTCGCCTCGTACTTATAATAGCTTGAAGAGTTAACTGTTACTGTCTGCTGAAATGGAGCAGAGGTCGCTGATAGTTGGGTGTTCGTGATGGTTATGGGTATGCTCTCTGACGAAGTAAAACAGGATGAAGACATCACACCATATGAATAGGGATAGATAACTATCCTAAACCCCGAATAAGCGGAACTGGCACTTACTTCTCCATTATACACTCCCGTAGCTGTAGTGTAATTGGCACTGCTTAGGAGGGACCCGGACAATGAATAGACTGCTAGTGTAAAATTCACCCCTGCAACTAGGTTCCCAGATAAGGATTCAAACGACAGGTTGTATGACAATACGTTCCCTACCAGATTATAGGAGGAGCTTATATAAGCTATTGGGAGGTCGAATTTTATGGCAACGCTCTGTCTACCATTTATTACCACCGCCTCGCCCTCACCGCTGAACTTCCCAGCACCAACTGGAAGTTCTCCAACAACCTGCACGCCAGTGCCTTTGGCAGCCTCCAGACCTGACGAGGACAAGACTATGGAGTTTTGGCAGAAATAAGAGCTTCCTATAGACAGCCCTGGCGAGTTAAAGGAAAACCCGAGTACTGAGCCTGTCTGCTGCGAACTTAGGTATCCTACTGTGTTTGACAGAGAGCCTAACGCCACATCCAGTTCATGTCCGATTTTGGAAGTATTGTAACCAGATGTGTAGGCGAATGCGTATATCAGGAAGCCGGTAAGTATGGCAAGTCCCACCCCTATAACTATCAAATATTCAACTGACGCCTGACTCCTTGAATTGTTATGTAACATCTAACTCACTTTTTGATTAGCTTATCAACCAAAGCATTTATCTTGGCACTTACCGATGACATGTCGCCGTTGCCGTCTATTTTCTTAAGATGGAATTCCCTAGCTATATGCAGGTAGGTCTGTCTAACCTTGCTTATTTTATCCTTGTCATCGAATAGCTGTATGTTCATATCCTCTCCAGATACCCTGTTCATAGCAGTGCTCGGGCTAACATCGAGGAATATACCTATGTCGGGCAGTCTAAAGTTTAAGTTCAGAGCCCTAAGCCACTTGTAATTGACTTTTGACACAAAACCATATGCTAGCGTAGAGAAAAGATATCTGTCGCACACTACCACTTCACCTCTCTCCAGCGCAGGTTCTATCTCCTTATCAAGATGATAAGCCCTATCTGCCGAAAAAAGAAGTTGCAGCGTTTTTGGGGAAGCGGAAAAGTCTCCATTAAGAACGGACTTTACCAGCCCGCCGACTATGTTGTTTGTAGGCTCCTTCGTAAGAAACACCTGCCTACCGCCATCCTTGATATGCTGGGCCAGAAGAGCCGACTGTGTAAAAAGTCCGGCACCGTCTATACCTTCGATGACTATAAATTTCCCTTTCATACCAAGCCCCCTAAACTACTCAGTATCTGGCCGCTGATCTTATCTGAAGAAAGTAACCCGTCTATCCTCACCCATTTTTCACAGAAAAGTTTCTGACTCAAAAGTTTATCATACTCTTTCTTAGCCTTGCCGAGAATTTCTTTATCATTTTCGAATCTGTCAAAGTTCCCCTCTCCACCTCTCTGTTTAAGCTTGCGAGACATCGCAATCTCTATAGGTATGTCTATAAAAAATACCTCATCTGGTTTTCGTAGGCCACTCAACTCTATCAGAGATTCTGCTCTAGCGTAAGCGAATCCTTCAGAGCATTGATATGCCAGTGTGGAGAAGAAATATCTGTCCAGTATCACAAAGGTTCCCGATGACAGTGCCTTTTCGATTTTCTCTTTGTCTTTTATCATATCAAGAATGTATAGGAAAAACTGTTCTTCTGAAGACATCTGCTTGTTAGAGAGAAGAAAAGAGTATATTATTTTGCCATAATCCGAATTCTTATCCGGGTATGACAAGGCTAAAACTTTTTTGCCTTTCATCTCGAGGGCTTCCTTTAACGCCTTAGCCTGCAGTGATTTGCCTGAGCCGTCTATACCCTCTATAACCAGGAGACTGCCTTGCATATGATGGTGACTCATTCAGACTTTAATAGCTTTCTTGTATACTTGCACCTTCTCACCGAGAAAATCGAGTATTAACCCTTCTTTTGTCTTCAGGTTTACGACCGGAACCTTGGCTACTTCTGGCTCCAGGCCATATTTTTTCTGATAAGAGGTCTGATACTGCCAGCATGATGCGTTTATCAGTATCGTCTCTTTATACTTGCCCAAAAGAACCTTGTGTATATGTCCGGTAACATAGATATCTGGAGTTTCGCCTATGATTAGAAAATCCTCTTGAAGTGGTATTACTTGTGTAGATCCGTGTGTAGGGGCGAGGTGCCTAGATTTTAAGTGTATCCTCATTATAGCTTCAATGTCTTCCGGATTCATCTTATTATACTTGCTTATGGTGTTAGCATAATATGGTATGCTAAAACCGTGATATCCCAAAACATTTGTTTTATGGTCATTTACAACAAGATTTATCTGGTAGGGATTGGACAAAAATATGGCATTATCCAGCTTGTAAAGCGGGCCTGCAAAAGAAGGGTCTAGTCTTGGCTGCGGTTCTGCTATGTGGGTTGCATCATGATTTCCTTGTGAGATTATTATCTTGATGTTTTTTGGTATCTTGTCCAATATATTGTATAGTTCCTCATACTGTTTCTTAAGGTCATTTATCTCCAGTTCTTTTTCCTGATCAGGGTATACCCCTATCCCATCAATCATGTCTCCGACTATGAAGAGAAAGTCAACTGATTTGGCTATATTCGCGTATTCATCAGTTTCTGAGTTAATCCACTTAATGAATCTTTCTAGAGGTTCTTTTGCGAACAGTTTTGAACCTACATGGACGTCCGATAGGAAAACTGCGTAAGAGTCTGGAATGTCTGTCTCTAGGTTCTCTTTTACCTGTACATCCGGAAGGATTATGTCGTCTATGAATACTGCGTCTTTAGACTTTTTTCCCTTGATGATAACTACTTGATCGTCTAGTACGCCGTCCTTTACTGTCGATGAAAGCGCTCTATAAGACGTGGTATTATCCTCTATGTCGAGTACCATAAACTTTTTGATAGGACTTATCGATATCTTTGATATCATTGCTATGAACTTTACGCTGGTACCAGACGGCATGCCTTTTACCTGAGACAGCGACATCAGACCGCCGTTTTCTTTTGCCACTAGCATGTCCCTAAGCCTGTTAAATCTGCTGTTGAAATAGACCGTCCAATCGGCTGGTTTGGACGGAGACGTCCTGCCGTCGTAATTCTTTATGATATCAATGCGCCTAGAATCATCAACAATTTTATTTGAGAAGACATCGTGCATTACGCTCGTGTTAAGAATGAAGATTCCCTTCGCTTTAAGAGTATTTATCATGTTATCTACGTTGTTAAGTTCGACACCTTCTATAGCAGCATCAACAAGTATTCCGTTAGCGAAGAACTTCTCTAATGTCTCATTGTCCATATATATCGGATATATGTCCTCACTTATAATCTTAAACGATTGGGGTGGCAGAAAGGATGAAATATCAGCTAAACAAAAGACGATTCAGGAAAGCCGGCGTCTTTCAGTATTTTCTTTGCCTTGTCGACATGGTCTCCCTGTAATTCTATAGTGCCCTCTTCGTACGTACCGCCGCATGCGAGCTTGTTCTTAAACGTCTTTGCCAAACTTTTAACGTCCGTTATCTTCGGATCAAGACCGCTGATAATCGTAACCACCTTTCTGAAGGACACATTTTTAGTGTATATTCTTATTTTCTGTGTCTCCTGAGAAATAGTGCCACAGATACAAAGATCTTTGGGCAAACCACAAACTGCGCAAACTTCTGTCATTATCCCTTTATTACACTCTCAAAAAATCAGATAACTATTATAGATTGCTTCGGTTTAAATAACTTTGCACTTTCACATGATCGGAATAAACCTACGAAACAGTGTACTGGAAGTAACTAAAAACCACAGATTGATGCAATATCTAATTGAAGACCTGGGATTGCCGCTTAGGGAGGATATGAGGGTATTTTAAGTGATACCTACATTTTATATTAATTTAACCACTATTGAATGATAGAAGCAATGTTTTAATTTAAGAAATGTCTAGGAAAAGGCATGGGTATTGGATATTCTGCTGAAACTAACTCTCGGGGGCAATATGGTCTCTAATTTTAGCAAACTTTTTGATCCTGATGGCATAGCAGTCATAGGTGCCTCCAGGGATCCTGGGAAGGTTGGTAGTGCCATCCTGAAAAACCTCAGAATAACATACCGCGGCAATGTCTTTCCAATAAATAAAGTAGCGGATGAGATACAAGGCTTGAAAGCGTACCAGAAGATAACCGCAGTAAAGGAAAACATCGATATCGCAGTTATTGCTATACCAGCGGATGCCGTTCTGGCGGTTCTAAGGGACTGTGAGAAAAAGAAGGTCAGTTTTGCCGTTATTATAAGCGCTGGATTTAAGGAATCTGGAAAGCAAGGTGCAGCGCTTGAAGAGGGGATAAAAAAATTCCTTAAGACCGCAAAGATAAGAGTTGTTGGACCTAACTGTCTGGGAGTCATTAACACGGCCCCATATTATAACGCGACTTTTATGGATCCTAACTCCAAGCCTTTGACTGGTAGAACCGCATTCCTATCCCAAAGTGGTGCACTGCTCAGCGCTATAGTAGATGATGCTACTCTGGAGAAGATAGGGTTCAGTAAGATAATAAGCGTTGGTAATTCTATGGACATAGACGAAGCCAAATTTATAGATGTGCTTAGGGAGGACGAAAGCACTGGAGCGATTACACTCTACTTAGAGGGATTGGAAAACGGCAGAGGGTTCATAAAAAGCGCGCTAGAGACTTCTAAGAAAAAGCCAATAATAGTCTTGAAAGGGGGAAAATCAAAAGTAGGCGCAGAAGCCGTATCATCCCACACTGGTGCTTTAGCCGGCAGCGATATCGCATACGAGCTTGCATTCAAGAGGGCAGGCGTGATTTCCATCAAGGACGTGGATGATCTCTTCAATTTTATGAGGGACGCACCTGGTCTTCGGGTGAAAAGCGACGAGGTAATAATAGTTACGAATGCGGGCGGCGGCGGCGTAATAACTACTGATGCTTTGTATGCAAGGGGATTAAAGCTTGCAAGGCTAAGCGCGAACACTATCAATGAGTTATCTAAGCTTCTGCCTAAAGAGGCGAATATTCATAACCCTATAGATATATTGGGAGATGCTACTCCTGAAAGATACAAGGATGTTCTTAACGTTGTCTCTTCGCTTAACAAGCCAGTGATAGTGATATTCTCCCCACAAGAGATGTCCTTACCGATAGAGACAGCCAAAGAGATATCTGAAATTCATCTGCAGAATAGGGATTTACCAATGCTGCCTGTCTTCCTCGGCGGAGCCAGGATAGCTAAGGCGAAGCGATTCCTGAGAGAAGCAAACCTACCAGTATACAGCTATCCGCACGAGGCGGTCGATATAATAAAGGGGTTATATAAATATGGCACATTCTCACAACCAACATATTCCATCTATTCAAAGATAAAAACCAAAAAGATCAGACTTAATCTCAAAGAGAATCTGTTCGGAATAGATGCTAAGAACATATTTGATAAACTTGGAATAAAGACAACGTATGGCGTAAAGGCAAAGACTGAAGCAGAACTTATAAAAGCTGCATCTAAGGTGGGATACCCATGTGTTCTAAAATTAGGCTCGAATGAGATAGTACACAAACATGAAATTGGCGGTGTTATTGTAGGGATAAACGATGAAGATGGATTACATAGGGCATTAGAATCCATTAAGACTAAGATATCTGAAGGACATATTAAATACACACACTTTGAGTTATATAAAGATGTTACGCCTATCAAAGGAGCTGTTGAGATACTAATAGGAGGGCATCTGGATCCTCAGTTCGGACCGATGGTCGCGATAGGGATAGGAGGGAACTACGCAAATATAATAAATGAGGTGAAGTTTATGCTCTCGCCTATATCCGATTCTGACATTGCAGACCTAAAGAACTCAAAGATCGGCAAAATCATAGCAGGTGCTGCGAAAAGAAAGGTTATGGATGAAATAATAAACTACGTCGTTAACATAGCGAAATTGATGGAGACGAATCCAGAGATAAAAGATATTGATATAAACCCACTAATTCTGTCGGAAGACGAAATAATAGCTGCGGATTTCAAAATATACAAATAAATTAATCGTATTTTTTAAAGAGATTCTCCCCTCTCTTTACGCTTCCATTAAACGTGCTTAGTTTAATGTCAGAGAATTTTGTTTCTCTGACGCCAAGCTGTTCTCTTATCTTGACCGCTGATGCAGGCATGAAAGGCTCCAAAAGAATGGCTATTACACGGATAGCTTCTAGAGAGTTGTTCAGCACTCTCCCGAGTTCTGCTCCCTCTAATTTCCAAGGTTCTTTGTCGTTGATGTATTTGTTGACGCTTCTTATGAACTTCCACACCTCTTCAAGCGCGCCAGTAACATCAAAAGAGTCAAACAATGACGAAATCTTATCTATATCCGCATTTTCTAGATCTATATCTCCTGCTATCTCCCCCTTATATCTAGAAGCTAGTGTCAGCACCCTTGAGACTAGATTGCCAAGATCAGCCACCAGCTCACCATTTATTCTTGAGACAAGTGCCTTTTCGGAGAAATCTCCGTCTTCCCATATTGGTTTCTCTTTTATCAGGAAATACCTGAATGCGTCTTCCGAGTATCTCTTGATTATGTCCATAGGATCGACCACATTGCCTAGAGATTTACTCATTTTCTTCCCATCCACCGTCCACCATCCATGTGACAAAACTGCCTTTGGAAGTGAGATGTCCCCTGCTAACAACATGGCTGGCCAGATAACAGAATGAAACCAAGCTATCTCTTTCCCCACGACATGGACGTCTGCGGGCCAAAACTCCTTGAAGTTTTCACCATCTGGCCATCCCAATGCGCTTATGTAATTCAGAAGTGCGTCAAACCAGACATAAATGGTATGATCCGGACTAGGTGGGAACTGTATACCCCACTTTACTGATTTTCTAGTTATATCCAAATCCTTCAACTCATCGTTTAATCTATTTAATATCTCGTTGTATCTTGACTTTGGCATCAAGAAAGTCTTATTCTCGTCAAAAACCCGAAGGAGAGGCTCTCTATATCTTGATAAACTAAAGAAAAACGCATCCTCTTGGAGTCTCTGCACGGGTCTACCGCAGTAGGGGCACTTTTCATCGGTTATCTCAGAATCTGGTATGAATGTCTCATCTGGAAGGCAGTACCATCCTTCATATTTTGATTTGTATATGTCGCCATTGTCCCATATGAGATTTGCAAACCTCTGCACTGCTACCTCATGCTCTTTGTCGGTGGTCCTTATGAATTTATCGTAAGATATGTTAAGCGAATCCCATGCAAATTTGTAGGAGTTGGCCACATCATCTACAAACTCTTTAGGACTCTTACCGGCATCAGCGGCGTATTTCTCGACTTTCCCGCCGTGTTCGTCGGTTCCAGTTAGGAAAAACACTTTTTCGCCTTTTAATCTGTGCCACCTGGCCAATATGTCCGCTATAACCGTTGTGTATGCGTGGCCGATGTGCGGCTTCGCTGTGACGTAGTATATTGGTGTCGTAACATAAAATTTTCCCATAGCAGCGTATTGTTTTATATAATTATAGCGGGGAATGGATTTGAACCATTGACCTTTGGGTTATGAGCCCAACGAGCACTCCTGGCTGCTCTACCCCGCTGCATATTATGCATAATGAAAACTTGTTATTAAATACTTGTCCTGCAAGCCGTTCGTCTAGCAATCAATAGGATATAAACAAAAAAAATGTAATATTGTCATGACAGTGGTCGTATCTCTGGGCGGATCATTCTTATTTGAACATCCCGAAAAGATATCCGAGCTTAATAGGCTGATAAAAAAAGTTAATGAACAGTTTATTGTCGTATGCGGCGGCGGAATGGTAGCCAGAGAGTATATAAATTTCGCTTCAGGATTGGATTTGGACAGCGAATTTCTGCACAAAGTTGGCATAGAGCTGACACGTGTTAATGCTATGATAATAGCAAAGAAACTTGGCGGCGGGTTTTATAATAAAGATCCGAGGAGAATTGAATTAATGAGCAAAGTAACCGTGACTGGTGGGTATAAACCAGGCTGGACTACGGACACTTGCGCAGCTTATGCAGCAGTTGCCTCCAAGTCCGATATACTATTCAACTTATCCAAAGAGAAAAATGTCTATGACAAAGACCCCTCTGAGCACAGAAACGCTAAACCTATAAAGTCGATGCTGTTTTCGGACCTTTATAGATTAACAAAAGGTAGCAGGAAACCTGGAATGAACTTTATATTCGATCCGTTGGCTGGAAAGATATGCGAGAAGAATGAAATAACTGTAGTTGTTACGGATGACCCTCTCGACATATCAAATTATCTTAACAAAAAAGAAGTCGATGGCACAATAATAAAGGGATTAAACTGGTGATTACGAATATCTATGAAGACCTCTGCGACTTGGATGTACACTGTTCTACCGATATCCGCACTATCCGGCGGGCTGGGCGTTATGATACCTTTGTATATCCTCTTCATGAAAGGGACTGTGTATGATGTCGGTATCGCAACAGCTATATATGCGCTAGTAGAGATACCTGCATCCATATTTTGGGGTAATCTAACAGACAAAGTTAAGCGGACGAAATTATTCATACTTATATCGGTTATAGGGACTTTCCCGATACTAATCATCCTGTACTTGATAAATTCTGTCACTTTGATTTATTCTGCATACGGGTTATATTCTTTTGTAGCTATAGCCGCGTCTCCTGCAATAAACATTCTAATAATAGCTAGGAGAAGAAATGGGGCGCTGCCAAAATATTTCAGCAGGTACAGTGTATTAGTGATAATCGGGTCTTTGGCAGGGATGATACCGGGGTTGTTTATTGATGGCCACTTAATAAGAGAATATTTGATTTTTCTCCTTGCGGTGGATGTTATAGCACTTCTTGTGGCTATGGAATTTATAAGTGAGATCTACCCTACACCAAAACGTGAAAACAAAAAAGAGATCAAGAAGAGCTTTGGCATACTCAATATGATTAGCGTGACTCCTCACATACTTACTTCTCATTCTTTATTAAAGAAAATACGTTCTAACCTTAGGATACAACGGGGAAAGGGCATCTATCTTCTATTGGCAACCATCTCTATGTTCAACTTAAGTATGTACTTATTCAATACTTCATATATTCCATACTTGTACATGCATGGTGTGGGGTATGGCGGGATATTTTCTGTTAATATATCAAATACTATTGCTCAGCTATTGATCTATACTGTAGTTTTATCCCTTATTAAAGGTATGAGCTTAAAGAAGTATTACAAGTTCTCCACGGTTGTCAGAGGCACGTCATATCTAGTCGCAGTGGCACCTGCTTTTATTTTTACAGGGCTGTTTTATCAGCTAAACTTAGCTGCATATTTCATAGCAGGGATAGGTTACGCTATCTGGAACGTAACGTCTTCAGTCATGCTTTATGAGAGAGTCAGAAAGATGGGCCCTGGACATTATATAGGCCTGTGGGTTGCCGTGCTTGGTCTATCAGGCGTCGTTGGTGCTTTCGCTTCTGGACTAATCTCCAAAGCAGCGGGATATGCACCAACATTTTTCCTTAGCATAATTGCTGCGATGGTATCTCTCTTGGTATTTATTTACATGGAGAGAACTGAACGATCAAAACACAGCGAAATGAAGATACATAATATATAGTAAGCTTTATAAATTACATTTACTAGATTAACTAATGCAACTCATTATAGCAGAAAAAAGCACTGCGGCAGAGACGATAGCAAAAAATCTTGCCGAGACGCCTATAAAGAGTGAAGAATTGGGTGCAGTTAAATACTGGTTCACGAAGATTAAGGGAGAAGACTCCATAGTCATCCCTCTAAAAGGCCATATAAAGGACGTTAGATACCCTGAAATATTCAAAAAATGGAGTGAAGCCACGTTGAACAGCATGATCAGCGCGAAACTTGAGTATGTTCCTACGGCTCTTGATAACATAGAAGTTATAAAACGTTTCGCCAAAAAAGCGAACAAAGTGATAATAGCAACGGACTACGACACTGAAGGTGAATCTATAGGGTTTGAAGCCGTGGACGTAGTCAAGAGCGTAAACAAAACGGCGAAAATCTACCGAAGCGTCTTTTCATCATTAACCGAAAAAGAACTTAATGAAGCTTTCTCTAATTTGAAAAAGCCCGACAAGAATTTGTCAGACAGTGCTGATGCCAGGCGAGAGATAGACCTGATCATAGGGGCAGTATTAACAAGATTTATATCGCTGGCATCTGAAAGGCTTGGTAACGCGTTCCTATCTGTCGGCAGGGTCCAGACGCCAACTCTAGCGTTGATAGTCGATAGAGACGCAGAAAGAAGAGCCTTCAAACCGCAAAAGTACTGGCGATTCACTGCAGATATAAATTACGGAAAAGGAAATTTCTTGGCAGAAACTGTAGATGGAAAAATATTTGAAGAGAAGACTGCAGATTCATTCAGAAAAATAAAGGGCGCAAAAACCGCGAAGATCGTTAGTGTCACGAAAAAAACTAGAGAAGTCCTGCCGCCTAAGCCGTTTAACACTACAAGTTTCCTTAGAAGTGCCGCTGCTGTAGGTTTTAGCGTCCCAAACGCCATGAGGATAGTCCAGGGATTGTATATGAGAGGATATGTGTCCTACCCGCGTACAGACAGTGAAGCCTATCCTCCGACACTTGATTTAAACGAGATATTAGACGAGCTTGGAAAATCTAATTCGTACTCTAAATTTGTAATTGACATTAAGAAAAGGCAGTTGCACCCTACAAAAGGAAAAGAAGCTAAGGATCACCCACCTATCCACCCTGTCAAGGTGCCTAAGGAGAAATTGCCGACACAAGACATGAAGATTTTCGATCTTATATCAAGAAGATTTCTAGCCACTCTTTCGGAGTCTTCTAAAGAAGAACTGATAAATGTAAAGTTAGACATTGGCAAAAAGGATTTCGTTGCGCGAGGTTCCAAGGTCATAACGCCGGGATGGAGAGATGTCTACATATATTCCAAGTATGAAGAGAATCTGTTACCAGAAATAAAGGAAGGCTCTGTTCTAAAGATAAACTCCATAAACGAATCTGAGGAAGAAACCACGCCGCCTACGCATTACTCGCAAGGAGGCATGATGAAACTAATGGAGGACCTACACTTAGGTACAAAAGCAACCAGGCCGGACATCTTGAAAAAGCTAATGTTAAGAAGATACATATCTGCCAGCAGAACGCTTATACCCAGTGAAATGGCATTTGCAGTGATAGAAAACCTGGAGAAGATGTCATCTGATTTAACTGGTCCAAAACTCACCGCAGCACTCGAAGAAGAAATGAAAGCGATAGAACTTGGCAAAAAAACGAAGGAGCAGGTGGTCAATGATTCCAGAGTTGTAGTAAAGGAGATACTCTCAAAACTCATGAACAAGAAAAAAGAGGTAAAGGAACTCATGCACAAGGCGCTGCTACAGCAGTATGTGTTCGGGAAGTGTCCGAAAAGTGGAGGGAATTTAAGACTGATAATATCCAAGAAAACTCACAAGAGATTTGTAGGGTGCTCTGATTACCCCAAATGCCACTTTGGTATGCCTTTACCCCAGTCAGGATACATCTTCATATCCCCGCAGACCTGCAGCAAGTGCGGAATACATATGATAGAATGGAGGGGAAAAGAGAGCCGCAGAACGTATATCTTCTGTGTAAATCCAGCATGCAAACCAAAAAAAGAGGAGTTAAAGGGCAAAAAAACTGCTGCCAAAGCTAAAAAACCAGAAAAGGTTTAAAAGTAACGAGGTCTTCTTATAAGTATAAATCACAATGGAAAATAACAATTCGAAAAAATTTAAGGAAAGGTTACATGGAAGTTCTGGAAGAGTCGCCGGTCTGCACAAATTGTTAATGAACCCGAACTTCTCGTTTTATCTAGCGTTAATGTCCGGCATCTCTGCAATAGTATCTATAATAGCAACCGTAATCGCTGCTTGGGACATACTTACTTTTAATATAACGGCTTTTCAGAGTGCGGCAAACCAGTACTTATCATACCTGTATAATACCAGCAACGCGACAGCTGTACAGTACGGACAATATCTGACAAGCGTGACTCAGTCGACTGTCCTGATATTAAGAAATGCGTTTTCATTGTTTGTACCCTTGCTGGCCATAGCGGCGGTATTCATGATAATTGCTGCATTCTATCTTCATTCCAAAGACAGGAAAACTGTGTTCAACGGAATAGTATTTAGTATATTCTTTAGCGCTATCGTACTCTTAGGAGTGTTGTTATACTTGCCATTCGCGCCTACTACCGTAGCCATGCTATTCAGTTATTTAGGATCTTACTCGACAAGCGGAAACGTGTTTATAATCGTCATGTATGTATTCTTTTTACTTTATATTGTGCTTGGGATTATTTCAGCCATGACCAGCGTGTATAGGATGTCTAGGCTGTAATGATCAAAACGAGAAGCGATTCACAGATTAAGACCATATATATATTAGAAAAAACAAAGATGTTTGTTATATGAATATCTCAAAGATAATGACGAAGAAAGTTTCCTTGATAGACAAAAGTACACCAATGAACACTGTCCTTTCTATAATGGATTCACAAGAGATAAAGGAGCTGCCTGTAGTTAAGAACAAAAAATACATTGGACTGTTAATTTACTATGACCTGATATCTCAAGAGGCTAGTAAAACAGATAAGATAGAGAAGTTCATACGAAAGGTACCTACATTATCTGCGAGGGACGGCATAGAAACTGCGATATCGACTATGCAGACCAATGGTACTGGTGCTATAGCCATAACTGATGAAGATGAAAGATTAGTTGGGATAGTCTCTGATTACGATATTTTGAAGCTATTGATTAATAGCAGGGTGTTTGATGCGCTCAAGGTAGAAGATGTAGTAATAAGAAGGTTCCCTGTCCTCAGAACTGAAGACACTATAGGGAAGGCGCAAAACTTGGCTGCCGTTAACAAAATAGATGGTCTGCCTATAATAGACAATTTTGGTAAAGTAGTCGGACAGGTCCTTCTATCTGATATAATGCGGTATGTCTTCTCAGCTTATGCTGGTAAAAAGACGGATAAAAAAGCAATGGATAGAAACCTGCCTGCTCCATTGGATAAAAACGTCATGGAGATATCTAGGAGAGAACTTCCGAAGATATCATTGACACTTAACCTAAGAAAAGCTCTGGAGATAATGCTATTCAATAAAGTTAAAGGCATGATAGTCGTGGATAATGACGGCAAACCGGTTGGTATATTAAGCAGATTAAAGATATTGGATATACTTAGCGGTAGAAACATTGGAGATAGCATAGACGTGCAGCTATCTGGTGAGTATGATTGGGACTTTATACTTTTAGTTAGAAGTGACATAAACAAGAAGGAGAGGTTTTTTTTCAACTTTGCCAACATAACAAAAATAAAGATACACATAAAGAGAATAAGAGACATATCTGGCAAATACCAATTAAATCTTCTTGCATTTGGGAAGAAAAAAATTAACATAAAGGTAGAGGGTGTAATCAAAGAAGTCCTGCTCCAAGAGGCAATAGAAAAATTAGAGAATGCCCTCGAACATACAAAACGAAATTTCTAGATAGCTTTACAGTTTAAGGAGATACAACTGAACGTTGGTAGATACGCCATTATTTCCATTTCCGCTGTAATCATTCGCGTTCCCATCGAGAGGCCACCAGTCGACAAGACCTGCGCCAGCGATAGGTGCGCCGCACATGCCTCTTTTATTATTTACTGGAGATACAAAAGTACATTTCTTTTGTTTAAATTTATTGTTTGTTGATATAAGAATCGTAAACTTACTTTTTAGAACGCTATACCACCGGCACTTCTACGTAGTTGCTCGTTATGTAAGCTGGTCCATGAAGAGTCCCGATCCTACCAGTCTCAACATCCTGTACAGTAGTGTTGAGCGGCCACCAGTCTACGATTCCCGCACCTACTATGGGCGCACTTGACATCCCGCCGTTATATAGGCTCAAGAGCTGTGTGGATGAGAGCTGCGTGTTGTATATCTGGACGTTTGATATATACCCTGTGAATGGCGTTCCGTCGCAA
>JAKAAW010000007.1 GCA_021802105.1 Nanobdellota archaeon
GGTGGATACTCCGCACAGTAGAAAGTGGAGTTTTAGTTTTTAAAGAATCTGTCAATAGCCGATCCACTATCTATCAACGTGAGCGGAAAACCCACCTCTTTATAGGCAGGTATTCCAGGGACGCAGATGTGGCTATAAGCTGAAAAGCAAAAGGAAAGGTTGATCTTTACACTAAGAGAATTTTACAATCCCTCCTCCAAAGCCGTTTAGCAGGTCGAGGGATTCATCCTTCTCACTGAAGAAAGTTATCTCTGCTCCCTTCATATCCAGGTCTTCGATAAGGTCTTTGTGTTCAATGACAAAATCGCGCGTCAGTATAGCATGTATGGGCACGGAATACGAGAGTCTAGTCCTTATACTATCAATTCCATAGACATAGTCCACATTGCCGTTGGAGATATCATTTATGTACTCTTTTATTAGTGACCTCTGCACAGAGACCTGAGTGCCTCTGAGCAATTCGTTTATCTTGCCCTTGTTCATCAGTTCCTTAAGTCCGGTGTGCGCATAAGAAACAGTTTCGTACTGTATACCTGACAAATCCTTCAAGTGACCTCTCTTAAGCTCTTCGTTGTCTATCGAGCTCCCTGCCACTATAAACAGATCCCACTTTGTCCTTTTGAATTCCTCCGATATGTTCTGCGAGAGTTTCTTGAAGAACTGCTCCCTAGTAGCGTTCTTGAATCTCTTCCCGGAAACGTTCTCTTTAAGCTCATAGACCTTTCTGAGAGAGTAATTCGTTATCCTGTAGAATATCGCGTAACCGTCTTCGTAAACGCAGATCGCTATCCTCGGTGATTTTTCCTTTGATTTCAGCACGAATTTTGTCTGGAAGTCCAGGAACCTTTTTTTCTGCAGAGCGAAGCCCGTCTTTATCTTTATATCAAGAGTATGGTACTTGTGCAAAGGTACACTTTCATCCGAAGAAAAATCTATCTTTCCACTCACCGATAGCCCAGAGTCAGTAAGCTTAGCGTTCTCAACTGCGATCCCTATTTTTACAAGCCTTATCTCAGACGTGTCACCCACCGTTATCTTGCGGCGCGAGTATGATGTAAAATGGTCGCCTTCCTCCACTATGTAACTTAGAAGGACAAGATCATCGTAAGAGCGTACTATGGCCTTAAGTTCTCCTTTCTTGGGCTTGAAAAGCGCAACCTTCATATTACATATACAACGGTGTATACCATACCGACTACCATAACAGTCCCAGTGAAAGCAATCAACCACAGCCCCCCTGGAACTCGATAGCTCTTGCCAGCCCCGGGCAGCTTCCTCTCTTTTACGACAGCGACAAGAACCATTATGGCCAGCAGCGGCAGAAATAAACCGCCTATTACATCCAGTACATATGCAAAGTTCATGTTTGTTAGGGATATTACAAGTGGGATAAACATCGCCAACGCGAAGCTTTTTAATCTTCCTATCTTGAAATCGTAATTTAATGAATCCACTAATACGAGACTCAGCGCCAAGTAAGGCGTGACCACTATGAATATGGTAACTACATAAAATATGTAACTAAAACTGGTCGAGCTTACAGAATTCGTTGCTATCTCAGAAATGCCCACTCCAAATACTCCCAAGAAAGCCGCCGTGAACAGCAGGTACACTGCTATGGAAATGACCACTGACGCTACAATGACACTGTTGAACTGCTCCTTTCTTCCTCTAAGTTCAGCTTTTACTTCTGGAACGACTGTAAAAGCCGTCAGTGAGAATAATATTATACCAAATGAGAATAGTGCTTTGTCAGGGTGTATAGTTGAAAGGTTCTGCATGGACAATGTGAGTAATAAAGGGATAGAGATAGCGACTATCAATCCTAATTTTATCAAAGAGAGGGGCATCTCAACGGCTTCGACAGTTGCATATCCTCTCAAGATCAGAGGTGTTGACAGCACAAAGACGAGTAGTATGGACAGTGCGAATGGAAGTCCCATTAGAAGGCTGAGCGAGATGCCTATTGCTATCAAGTAAGCGACGACAGCTCCATATATCGTTAATATCTGAAGCAGCAAGACAGCCAACCCGAAGTGCTTGTTTGTGTATCTGCTTATAAGGATTGGAAGCTGGTGCATCCTTTTTGACTTGAAGGAGAGCTCTCCAGTGTACATTGTCATCAGTATCGACGCCGCACCGACGATCACTAACAGTAAAAATCCTATAAGGAAACCAGATTTTGACACAGCATAAGGAAGTGCGAGTATACCTGCACCGACCAGCGTGCCTACTATAGTACCTACAGCAGCAAGATAGCGTCTGTCCATATCTATTTAATTAGTGCATTATCATATTATTAACTGTGCCCCTGTAGTCTAGAGGCCAAGGACAGCGGCCTCTCGAGTCGCAGACCCGGGTTCAAATCCCGGCAGGGGCATCCGATTCTCGGGATAACAGCATTCGCAAAATATTTTAATGACTAATGTTTATGTATTATCGTATGTTTACAGTGGACAAGTACAAGGTGCTCGCAGACAATAGCAAAGGAAAAATTCTAGACGTTGGTATGGGGGGGGAAACCCGCACCTTAAAAACCCGATAGGCATAGATATTATCAGAGTGAGAAAGCCACGGAACTATAAGAAAGTTTTTGTGATGGATGCCCAGGATCTTCGATTTAAATCTAAAACATTTGATACGATAACTGTCGGCTGTGTAATCGCTCATGTAGAAAATCCAAGCTTATTCCTAAGGAATCTGCGTAGAGTTTTGAAAGACAACGGAACTGTGCTGCTTACTATACCAAATCCAATATCTCCAGTCACAATAATACCAAATAGTTTAAGGCCCCTGCACCATGCTGCCAAGCAGCACATTTCAGTAATACCTCCAAGAAATCTGATCTCTCTTTTTGACCACACTGGATTCAAAGTGATCAAACTCATACCTCTAGGGATAGAAATTCCGTATAGACCCCAATTAGAACGGCTATTGCACGTTCCTCTAGGTGTCAAAAAACTACGTGCTCCGTTCCCTTTGGCGCAGGAATCTCTTTATGTACTAAAAAAGAAGCCACTGAAAAAAGATAAAGTTTTGGTTACAGGTGATTGAGTCTGGCATTGATATAATCACACGTTATAAAAATTTATTTTCAAAGATGCGTTCTGCATGCGCACTACTTGCTAAAGTTCTTCATATCAAGTGAATATGCTTTCTCGGAGTCAGTATAGTAGCTTTTAACGACATTACGCGAGGTCATATCTGCGTCTGTATAATCGATTTTGCCAAGTTTGTAAAACCTTAGCCCCTCCTTTGTCTTCAACAGTACTTTTTTGCGCTGTCCTCCAAGCTCTTTGAAAACAAAGCTGGGGGCGATATCACCAGCAGTCACATAATCTATCCCTGCCTTTTTTGCGAGATAAATGTTAAAGAGTATGCCTGCCTTCAGCCCTCCAGCATACCACTCGTCCACCCAACTACCTGCATCGTGATAGTAATTCCTGCACAATCTGATATAGATACCCTCTATAAGGTCTATGAACAGGTGGGTATCCCCTTGTTTATCAAAGCCTACAAAGCTCCTCCCAAACCCTATCTTCTTTTTGTCTAAAGAGATTGTGTAAATGATAGTACCGCCGCTTTTGCTAAAATCCTCAAACAGCTCTTTCGCTAGCGGTTCGTATTCACCGTCCGTCCAACAGATACCCGAATCTCTAGCTGCTTTTTTCACGCCCTTATAACCATCACTGGTAGAGACTACATCTATATCAAAACTGTTGAAGGTATCATTTAGCGCCACTTCAATCGCGTCGTTTCCGTCCGGTTCATTTCTTATTATCCTGCCGTACGTCTCCGTGAGTCTATCAAACTTAGTCTGTAATTGCTTTGATATAGGTATACCTCCAGGCTCCGGCATAACTTTTTTGGGATAATTGGAAAGTTCATTTGAATACTTCAAAAAACTATCTTTAAGCGAAATGTCAGAATTCACGTTGTCAACGGCAAATCTTACCTTATCAGCCAGCTCAGACTCTTTTCTCTCGTCTACACCATCAACAAAATAGCGAGTGGGGGTGGCTACATTAACTGTAAATTTACCAGGTAAAAAATTACGGCTAAACCTAGAATGGTATGAATACACTGGAATTTCATATTTATCCAAGATACTCATAAGGTCGTCGAAATAGCGCTTTTTGACAGCTATCTGCGTACCTCTTGGCAGGGGATAAAGGTACGCCTTCTTCTGCGGGAAAGTTCTTTTAGGGAACTGCTTATTTAAAAGTTTAAAACCGCTTTCTTCCAGCAAGCGTTCAAGCTCACTAACAAATATACTCTTTCCGTCTGGTCTTATACTCAGTGAAGCTTGCATATTATGTTTATAACTATTATAGAGAAGGAAATATATAAATAACTAAAAGCCGGTTTCGGCGGCGCAAGCCAAATTTAAGACTTTTTAAATAGGCGCTGACAGTACTTAATAGCGGTGAGAAATAATGGGATTGATACATTGGATTGAGGCTATCATCATCATACTAGTGGCCATAACGGTCATAGGTGCGGTAGCGCTGGAGATACTTTTCCCAGGGTCATTAAGCCTGCTCACCGGTTCGGTCTCTGCATACTTCAGTAGTGCCTCTTCAAACAGTTCGTTTACCTCACCGGGGATGAACTTTTCATATCCATCCAACTGGGTTTCATTGAATCCGCAGATACTGTCATCGGCGGCGATAAAGATGCTTCCTATGTTCGGCAATTTTTCACTAAATAAAAGCATAGGCTCAATAGGAGTTTTGTTCCCCGCTTCATTCATAACTTCTTTTTCCGGGTTGATACCCGACCTGCTGTCACATGCAGGCGGGAATCTCTCAGGTCTAAAGCTGCCTTCTAATCTAGCGGTAGTGATAGCTGGAGGTACAAAAATAACAAATCACAGCATAAACTTATCTAAGGTGTTGTCAGAGTTATCGAACAACATTCTTATACACAATATATCCCTATCAGGAGTCCAGGGACTCGGTGCATCACTGACAAACGACACTATCGCAGGACTTCATCTGGCAATTGGAAAGCTCGAGATAGCACAGGTAAACGGCAGTGTCTGTTTTGTTTTCGGAGCTGCATTGAGCAACGGCACAGCTTCGGTTCTTAACAATTCCTTCAATCGCGTCAGCGGCAGCATGAACTGCTCTTTCTCACAGACCGGGACCGGGCTCGCGGCTAGCATTCTGTCGCATATAATGCCAAACATAACCAAGTGAGCGCTTCTTGGAAGATAGGATTTTATATACGCAACCTCTTTTATTGTCATGGGAGCATTGGACTTATTTTCCCTTAAAGGGAAATCGGCCATAGTCACGGGAGTATCCAGCGGACTTGGAATAACTTTTACGGAAGCACTTGCGGAAGCTGGCGCTGACGTTATTATCTGTGCAAGGCGTGTAGAAAAATTAAAGCAGAACGCGGAAAAGATAGCCGCCAAGACGGGCAGAAAGATAATACCTGTTGAAGCAGACGTCTCTAAGGAAGAGGATATCATTAAACTAGTTAAGACTTGCGAGGATTCCCTTGGTAAAATAGACATACTCATAAACAACGCAGGAATCGTAAACTCCAAATCTTCGATAGATATCACAAAGCAGGAATGGGACCAAGTGATAGACATAAACCTGACCGGTACTTTCTTGCTTTCCAAATACGCTATAAAATCGATGCTTGAAAAGAAGATCAAAGGCAGCGTAATAAATATAACCTCAATATATGGATTGTTTGGGGATATCCTTCCCGTGCCGTCTTATTACGCCAGCAAGGGTGCTTTAGTAAACCTTACCCGCGCAATGGGTGTGGAATTTGCAGGTAGTGGGATAAGGGTTAACGCAATAGCGCCAGGGGTGTTCCCAAGCGAGATGACTACTGATATACTCAGCAACGAAGCTCTCGCCTCTCATTTTAAAGCGAGAACCCCTATGGGCAGATTCGGTGATCCGAATGAGCTTAAGGGAGTGGCGGTGTTCTTGGCTTCCGATGCTTCGTCATACATCACCGGGCACATAGTGACGGTTGATGGCGGTTGGAGTTCCGCTTAACTGAGAAGTCTATTCTTATCAACGTGAGCGGAAAACCCACCTCTTTATAGGCGGAGAATGTAACTTCACATAAAGTCGAGCAGATACTTGGCAGAATTTAATGTTTTTATATTAGTTCTCTTCTTATTACTATAAAGTGAGTAACTTATGGATGAATCTGAAGGGGAGTCGAAAGGGAAAAACTTAGATAGGATCCTGTCCACGCTACAGGAAAGGGGTGAGCTTACCATCTCCGACAAAGAATTCCTGAAACTCAGGGATGATGACCATAATCTTACCATAGTCGAAAGCGCAGAGTACTTTTTGTGGGACACCTCAAAAGGCGCATACTATAACATAGTCACCGGAAAGAATTTTGATAAAGACAAAGTAGCTTATTTCGACGAGTTCTCAGATCTTTTGCGCATAGACATGGATAAACTGGCCGTGCTCGATAATTCATACATGCTTGATGGTGAGCTGGAGTGCGTGATAGAGGGCGTCAGAGGAATCCCGAAAGGTCCTGATTTCAACAAGTTAAATCTCGCAGTGCACATCGGAAAAAATAAGGGAAAACGCGAGAAGATAGATCTTTCTGCCTATAAACTGTCGACCTCTGCGAGGGTTAGGGAGTTTTACAGCGTTGATAAGGGGCTCAGGGTCTCAGAGGAAAAATCCCCATTCCATAACATAAGCATGATAGCAAAACTCAAAGGAGACTGTGACATAGACTTGGTTTACAGAAAAACCTTCAAAGGCAGTGAGAAAATCGGTTCAAGATTGTACCTAAGGATGGGAAAAGGAAAGAACATCATGTTGGACAAGGAAAATAACTCAAGTATAATAAGTTTTATGGAGTATCTGCATGATGTGCATATAGGAGCATTTGAGGAGACGTCTTGTAATGTGTCAAAATTCGGACACAAGCCTGACTACATGAACATGTACCTTTAGGTCTTTACCTTTTTGTTCTTAAGCGCAAGGTTCACTGCTATTATGTGTGAGCAGATCTTGTTCTGCAATGCATACCATTTGCAGTCGCACTGCCATTGTTTATCCTCGAATTTCTCGGCGAAGTACATAACACTGTGTTCCGTCTCGTCCCCCTTTACTATGAATGATATGTGTCTAGCAGTGCCGTAGTCTATCCTGACCTTGTCGGACAGTCTCAATCCCTTCACGTATCTCTTGCCGTCTTTCTCTAGTGTATCTGAAGGCAACAGCTCTATGTGCATAACTCTACTATTCACGCCTTGATATATTTATATTCTATCGGCTCATTGGATTGGTACGGTGTCGTATACGACAGACCATCAAAGGAGGAAGTCCGTTCACGGCAAAAACCGCACTGCGGTAACGCAGTACATTAAATGTGTAGGCAATTGAACAGAAACGAACCAGCACGATGATAAGAGATGATGCTTGTCTGATTGTCATCGGAAAGGATGAAACGGCAATCCTGCGGCGTGCAAACCGGTATTCCGGCGCTTAGTCGAATGTCGTAACGCGTAATGTAGAAGCTGCGAACGCGGCGGAAACGCGACAGAAAACGGGCTATTCGACACCGTGTTTTTATTTCTGTAGTCGGCATTTTGTCGATTAAACGTTTATAAAAAGTAAATGACATAATTCTTATCGAAAAATATGGACCAAGATGACAAGCTCGATATAATATTAAAGAAGCTTCAAGAAACAGAGGATAAAGTCAAGGAACTTGAGAAGAAAAATGCAGAGCAGGAAAAGATTATACAGAAAGAGGAAGTGTCTGTCCAAAAGATGATGGATAATTCTCCGGAAAATTTCTTCAGCAAGAACAGAATGTTTATAATCGCTGCGCTAATAGTCATAGTGGCAGTTTTTGTCGTTCTGTTCGCTTTGAAATTACCGCCGTTCGCATTCGGTTCTGTTCAGAGCAACACATCTGCGCAGTTTTTCTCGCCGTCCGACGGCTCTTTACTCGGTTCGAACTACCTATCAGGACTGTCTAATCTTAGCGCGCAGCTAACTGCTGTAGGAATATCCCAGATCACTGCAAACCTAAGTTCCAGTTTTGTTTCAAATATAGAGAAACAGGGTTTTACAAGGGTCGGCAACTCATCAATATTCTGCTTACCTGCATCTTCGGGGAGTAGTAGCAGTCAGGCTCATCCTGCATATTGTCTTCTCTTCATGGCTGACGGAAACTATAACGTCATACCTATATCAGTCAACGGTTCCTTTGCTACTTTATCAGCTGGCAGCAAGCCTACTTTCCTGTACATAGGGGCTTCAGGATGTCCGTTCTGCGCTCAGATGCGCTGGTCAATGGCGGTTTCTTTGAGTAAATTTGGTAACTTCACAAAACTGTTTTCCGATAGGTCCGCCACGATTGACTGGAACGTGCCCACTATAATGTTCAACTTCTCTAAATCTGTCTATGATCAGGTACTGTCACAACCACCTGTCAATGGCGGCCCATATGGTGACTCCAATCCTACGCCATTCTCAACAGGAGCGTATTACTCCTCACCATACATAAATTTCGAGTCACTTGATCAAATGGGGGGGTCCTTCCTTACAAATAGTACCGGTCTGGGGAGTCTTTTGAACTCTAACTTTACCAGCCCTGCTGCAATAGGTTTCAACATAACGGACATGCCCATATTCCCCAATTATGGTGTGCCGTTCTTCGACATCAACAATAAATTTGTATTTGACGGTGCTATACTTAACGCTGGTACGATTCTAGATTCGTCTACTCGAACTACCTTCTCACAATACAGCACTCATGCAGATATCCTGAAGTCGCTGCAGAACCCTACCCGCGGTTCATTTGGAGAGACTGCACTCGGCGCAGCTAATATACTGACTGCTCAGATCTGCGAGACAATAAACAACACCGCGCCAGTCTGTTCTCTATCTTATATAAGGGCTCTTGAGGCGCTAATAAACAGTGCATAAGATTTTTATAAAGTGTGAGCATGAAAACCCATCTATTTAGAAGTGGGAGGATGTCACGTTGCCAAAATGGCTTAACTCCTTCTTTTCAGTGTTTAAATTATAAAGAACCTTTAGATAAGTATGTCAGAAGATGTTTTAATGATGCCTAAGAGGATACTCGAGAACTCTTACGACATATACAATGAACTTAATAAGATAAATTCCGCCATGATGAGGGCTTCTGGTGTCCTGGGCGCCCAGATGGAAGAAGCACCCAAGATAGCTGATATAGGGCCGATGCTGAAGCCTGCAAGGGTGGAAGAGGCCGCACAGGCACCTAAGTCCGTGGAAAAGCCTATCAGTGAGAGGCATTCCAGAGCAGCTGCCATAGCTAGAGCTTTCGGTTTCAGTTCAAAAGTGCTGTCCGCACAGCGTGTCGAAGAAAAAAGAGTAACAGCTACAAAAAAAGAAGCCGTTAGGGCACCGCCAATAGGACTGAAGTCGACTGCGATGCCTACACCAATAGCGACTCCGCAGCCGCTGGTAATAACCAAGCTGCCAAGTACCTCTCCTGGGAAGATACCGAACCTTAAGCCACTGGAGCAACCTGTATCCACGGTAACTGCAGTAGCACGCAAAGAGGAGCTTAAAAAGCCTGAAATGAAGATAGCACCAACACCGATTACGACAAAGCCGATACAGCCAGTACTTGATCAGGCGACGGTCGTCACGACTCCTACCACAACCGTCAAATCAAGGGTAGCAGAGACACATATCCAAGTGGCTAAAACGGTCAGTGACATGGGAGCTTATCCTGTTACAAAGCCAGAGATCTTTGAGGAGAAAGGAGAGGCTGAGAAGGAGCTGGTCATGGCATCGAACAACCCAGTCTCAAACCTGCTCAACATGGTAAAGACAAAGCATTCAATCACAATAGGGGAGGCCGCAGAAGCTCTGCACGTAGACAGATCTCTAGTGGAGACCTGGGCAAAACTGTTAAACAGCAACGCACTTTTAAAAATAAAATACCAGTTAATGGGGGATACTATACTCGAAGCTTGATATGGCAGAAACAGCGGAAGCAGTCGATAGAGTCAAGCGCGTGCACTCTGGAGTACAGGGGTTTGACGAGATACTCAATGGCGGTATACCTACAGAGGACATAATACTTGTTACAGGTACTCCTGGTTCCGGAAAAACAACGTTGTGTATGCAGATGCTCGATTACGGTGCAAAGAACGGAGAGAACGGCGTATATTTTACACTGGAAGAATCCGCAAAGGACATAATAGAACAGTTTAAGAACTTTGACCCTCAGATAGAGGATCTCATCAAGAGCGGTATGCTGAAAATAGTCGAGATAACGCTTACAGACTACGAATCGTTTAAGGGGATGATAACGGCAGAGATGGAAGCCGCCAAGGCAAAGAGAGTCGTGATCGATTCAGTGACATACTTCCAGATGTTTTTTGCAGATATAATGTCCATAAGAAAATCAATAATAGAAGTTTCGCAGCTTATAAAAAGTCACAATTGCTTTGGGCTCCTTATAGGCGAGATACCTTATGGAGAGAACAAGCTCTCTGCTTTCGGCGTGGAAGAGTTCGCCGTCGACGGAGTGGTCGCTCTTTATCTCATGGAAAAAGCCGGTTCTTTCATAAGGGCTATACGCGTCGTAAAGATGCGGGACACGAACCACCTTACAAAATTCTGCCCTATGGAAATAAGTAACAAAGGCATAGTTATATATCCAAACGCAGAAGTATTTACCTAGAGATAAATTATGGCACTTTGGATAGAAAAATACAGACCAAAAAACTTTGATGAAGTCATAGGGCAGCGGGAGAGCGTCGATAAACTCAAAGCAATGTTAAAAAAGGGAGATATACAGCACATGATATTATCCGGTCCTCCTGGGGTCGGAAAAACCACCTGTGCAGTGGTTCTCGCCGTGTCTTTATTCGGAGACAAATGGACACAGAATTTTATGGAGCTGAACGCGTCGGATGATAGAAAGCTAAGCGTTATACAGGGAAAAGTAAAAGAGTTCGCCCGTTCGCGCCCCATAGACGCGCCATTCAAGATAATCCTTCTGGATGAGGGGGACTCACTTACACAGGAAGCACAGCAGGCTCTTAGAAGGATGATGGAGGAGTACAGCAGCACGTGCAGATTCGTCTTTAGTGTAAATTATCAGAGCAACATAATAGAACCTCTTCAGTCGAGGTGCGCTATACTACGATTTCAGCCTCTTTCAAAAGAAGATGTCTTCAAGTTCATAGATTGGATAGCAGACAGTGAGGAACTGACACTAGACAATAGTGCCAAGGATGCGCTAGAATACGTGTCCAAGGGAGATCTCAGGGCGCTCACGAATCTACTACAGTCGCTGTCTAATGTCTCAAAGAGGATAACTGGGGAGATGGTGTACGAGAACGCAGGAACAATAGACAAAGGGAAGATAAAGAGCGGTCTGGATGCAGCGGTAAAAGGCGACTATATTAAGGCCAGGAAGATATTCGAGGAACTGATAGGCACGGGAGTAAATATGAAAGAACTGCTCTCAGAAATATTCGATGTAGTCATCTCAGATGAGGATGTAATAGACAGGAGGGTGAGGAGCTACGTAGTCGAAAAATTGGCAGAAACCGACTATAGAATAATAGAGGGAGCAACACCTTACATACAGTTCCAGGCATTTCTTGCATTCCTTTCGACTCTGAAGCACTAATAATATGTTAAAATTACCAGAAGAGAGGCTTGACGGCTTTCTTGAGAACTACCCTGGTAAAATAAGAGGGGAAGTCGTGGCGCTTGTTCAGAAAGGAGAGAACAAGTTTGTATTCGAGGGACCTGCCGGCTCAGGAAAATCCTTTCTCGCTAAAGCTTTTGCAGAATCCTTTGGCATGCATCTTGAAACAATAAATCTGTATCTTCTGGATTCCGTTGATGATTCTACCCAGTCTGATCAGATATACAACACCATAATGAACGAGGCAAGATCAAAAACATTATTTGATTCCAGTTCAAAAGTGTTGTTCGTAGAGGATCTTGATAAGGTGCTCTCTGTAGACGCCAAGATATTGAACAAGCTAAGACAGATCAATAGCGCGATAATAATCTTTGAATCCAGGAATGGAGAATCTTTTCGTTCAAAAGGCAGGTCGCATCTCAGCGGATACAAAATTATACGCTTCTACAGACCGAATGACAGAGTGCTAAAAGCCTTTGCGTACAGGATCCTAGCACTAAATAAGATCAATCTTCCCGAGATTCTTGTAGACAAGATAGTAAAAAACGCAAGGGGGAACATGTCGAGCGTGATATCAGACCTGAATACTGCCGTTACTACGGGAAAGGATATGACTATAGTTCCCCGCGATTCCGAAGACACGTTGTTCGAGCGCCTAGACTCTGTCTTCACTGGCAACACGGGCGGCATAAACACGCATTTTCCATCAGATTCCGAGGCGAAAGCATTTGAGATATGGCTGGCTGACAAAATACCCTCTGTCTTCAGCGGGCAGTCACTTCATGCGGCATTTGACAGGGTAGCCATGTCTGACATCCTTCTTGGCAAGATCAAGAAACAAAATTGGGTCCTGCTTAAGTATATTCAAGAGGTGCTTTTTGATGGTATTAGCTCGCTGCCTGAAAAGAAAAGCGCAAAGTTGACTTATTACGCTCCGAACTGGAACGTTTATTACAGGAGCTTTCAGTGAGTTATTTTTCCACGTAGATATCAAAACATTCTCTCACCATGTAAGGGGCGACTTCACCGGCCCTTTTTGCCGTTATCCTCCTTACCGTAGCGGCGCCGTCTATAATCTCTCTTATCTTTTTTATGGAAGACGAGACAGAGTTGTCATATCCTTCCTTCTCATCTATGAATGAGTACATGTGGATGATACACTCCTTTTTTGCGGCTTTTATCGCAGCAGGCAGAAAATCATACGTTCCAACTGGGAAATTCATTATTATCCTGTCGAATTTCTTTTTCAACTTCCATGATATTTTCTTAGAGTCTCCTTCAAAAACATGCACGTTGCCTACTTTGTTCAAATAAATGTTTCTTTTCAATTCTTCAATAGCGCTGTGATTTATATCTATAGCGTATATTTCCTTCGCCGTTTTTGCCAACTCTATAGCGTACGGCCCCACTCCGCAGAACATATCGAGAACCGACTCGTTGCGCTTTGTAGATTTTGATATCCTCAATCGCTCCGAGGACAATCTTGGCGTGAAGAAAACTTTTTTTATATCGATATAGAACACGCATCCGTTCTCCTTGTGCAGTGTCGCAGAGCTCTTCTTCCCGGCGACCCATACTACCTTAGGGACTCTCTCTTCCCCTTCAGTCCTGCCGACCTTCTTGAACACGCTGGTTATGTGCTTGTTCTTGCGCATTACGTCAGTGGCAATCATCCTGGCATCTGTAGCGCTTAGCTTGCTGCGGGGCTTGATGATTGCTATGTTTCCTATCACATCAAAACCGCTGTAGAGTCCAGTTTGTCCAGTCATATCCTGCTCCCGCCAGCACGTCTTCTGGTCAATAATCTGCCAAGCGGCAAGAAGAGAAACAGCACGAATATAAATGTCCTGAACACGAGTATGAGCATAAATGTCACGACTATGCTCAATACCATTATATAAATCAGGAGCATGTCAATACGCCTAGTCATAGGAAGTTCCATGGCTCTATAAAAATATAAATGCGGGTTGGTAAGGATAGTCATGGCAGCTGAAAGAAAAAATATCAAAAAAGAAGAGAACCTCATAGACTGGTATAATGAGATTATGCTGAGGGCAGAGCTAGTGGATTTTTCGGCTGTGAAAGGTTTCGCTGTTTATCGTCCCTATGGGTATGAAATGTGGGAGCTTACACAAGAATTCTTGAACAGAAGGTTCAAAGCTCTCGGCGTAAAGAACACATACTTTCCACTCCTCATACCAGAGAGAATACTTAACAAGGAGAAAGAGCACATAGAAGGCTTCAGCGTAGAGGTGGCATGGGTCACCAAAGGAGGCGACAGAGATCTCGATGAAAAGTTGGCGATAAGGCCAACCTCAGAAACGATAATGTATGACAGCTATTCAAGGTGGGTAAAAAGTTATAGGGACCTCCCTTTACTTCTTAACCAGTGGAACACTATGGTCAGGTGGGAAACAAAAGAGACTAGATTTCTTCTCCGTGGTAGGGAGAATCTCTGGCAGGAAGGGCACTGCGTATTCGCATCAAAGGAGGAAGCAGAGAACAACGTACTTTTGACCATACTAATCTACAAAGACATGATGGAAGAGCTGTTTGCTATACCCGTCCTTGTAGGGAGGAAGAGCGAGCGCGAAAAGTTCGCCGGCGCTGTGAACACTTACACTGTTGAAGCAGTTTTGCCTAATAATTATGTGTCTCAGGCGGCTACATCCCATTACTTAGGTCAGAATTTCTCAAAGCCTTTCGACATAAAGTTTTTAGACGAGAAAAATGAATGGCAGTATGGTTACCAGACATCATGGGGGGCTTCAATGAGAGGTATAGGGATAATAGCGCTTGTGTTTGGCGATGACAAAGGGCTCGTATTACCACCTAGAGTTGCACCAATACAGATTGTCGTGATACCCATACTTAAGGGAGAGGAAACGGACAGCAATGTCATAGAATACAGCAAAAGAATACATGAGAAGCTCGGCAAGCTAGGTATCAGATCTGTTTTAGACGATAGGAAAACGTACTCTGCGGGATGGAAATTCAACGAATATGATCTCAAAGGAGTGCCGATAAAGCTAGAAATCGGTGCCAGGGAGGTCGAGTCTGAATCTTTTTCGATAAAAATAAGATTATCTGGCGAGAAGGCCACGCTTAAGCTGGATGAAGTTAAAAGCATGCCGGAGAGACTTGAGCGCCTTCACATGGAAATGTTCGATAAAGCTAAGAAGGATATGGACTCTAGGATATCAATAGGAAAAGACAGGGAAGGATTCGTCTCTGCTCTAAAAAACTCAACGGCTATAGTCAAATCAGCGTGGTGCAATAGGAGCGAGTGCGAGGACAAAATAAAAGATCAGACGGGCGCCACGTCAAGGCTCATACCTTTAGATAAAGAGGCTCTACTCGGAGAAAAGTGCGCTTTCTGCGGGGAAGAAGCGAAGGTTAATGCGTACTTCGCCAAGTCTTACTGATATGGATGCTGTAGAATACTATAACACCATAAAAGACAGTTATGATGCGCTTTATAGCATGGAGCAGGAAGGGAAGATAGACTATTTTATATCAATAATAAAACCAAAACACAGGCACCTAATACTTGATATCGGTGCAGGCTCGGGCATACTAGAGAGCAGGCTAAAAAAGAATAGGATAATAGCGCTTGAACCTTCCAAGCTTATAGACGAGTTCGCCAAGAAAAAACCTAAGAACGTAACGATAGTACGGAAAAGGATATTCGATTTCCACACCACTAAAAAATTCGATATTATCTTCTGTGTAACAGTGCTACAGGACATGAAGATAGACGAGAGGCAAGGTGCAATAGATGCCATGTTTAAGATGTGCAAAAAAGGGGGCAGGATCGTAATATCTGTGCTTGATGAATCCAGTATAGATTTATCTAACTTGAATCCTGAAAAAACAGGATCGATAGAGAACGATAGGTTCTATATCTTCCAGAACTAAAAATTATTAATATATTAGACTATCCAATAAGAAAGCTTTAAATTAAGGCTTACCCTTATCTTTATTATAGTCGCTCATCGCGATTTCAATAAAGGAGGTTTATATGTCTGGTATAACAAAAGGTGAAAGAATAGACGCGAAAGCAGTCGTCGGTAAGACAGTGGTAGGGAAGAGCGGAAAGAAGCTTGGAGTAGTGAACGACCTTATATATGAAGTAAGAACCGGTGAACTCGTCTCGCTTACTATAAAAGCACCAACATCATACGCAAACACGTTTCAGTTTGAAAAGGATCAGAACGGTTTCGAACAGATTCCTTATAATTCAGTAATCTCTATAGGTGACTTTGTCGTCGTCGCAGAAGAAGATATAATATAATCCGCAGAACAGGCAGCGATCAGTGGATATCTCATTTGCAAAAATGAACAGTGCTCTACTTTGTAGAGTGTGCTATTATGAACTCTTCTACTTTCTTCTCCTTAAAGAGTTTTGTAATATAACCAGCTATCTTGTTTCTTATCGTTTTTTCTGTAGAGACTATCCCGTTCAAAGCCTGCTTGTTAGCTTCAAAATCATCACTGAACGAACCTTTGTACCTCTTTAGTACCTCTATCACAGTCTGCCTTATTGTCTTTCCTCTTATTCTTCCCATTTTCTATTAACGGTACGTCTGGCTATTTAAATGTTCCCCTTTTTATGATTTTGAGGATAAAACTCTTCCGCCAAAATGTCAAAAAATAGCTGCCACTCTATACCAAAGTATCTAAGTATGTAGAGGCACAGACGTCATCAGATATGTTTACTTCGCAAACCTGATGTAAATCCTGCGGTATAGCAGCAGCACGGATAAAACTAGGACCGCTATTGTTGCAAGGTATATGTATAGAAATGGGGAAGCCGCGCTGTCATTCATGCCAGAACCTATTGAAATCGTTAAAAGAAAACTTAAGAAACCCACCACTGCTAGCGCAAGAGCATGCACCGTAAATATCATGCTGAATGCTATGCTCTGTTTGTTTGCGTTTTTTTGCTCTCCAAGATGATAGAACAGTGAAGGGAGATTCATGAGATAAGGATATCTTTCAAATAACGTGTACCTATACCGGATTATTAAAAGCAGTAACACCGAAACGCAGGTGAATACGAAAGGCACTATTAATATGGTGGTCCTGCTGGCGTTCCTGAAATAATAAATTCCTGCGAACCAGGCAAAAAGAATAAGCGATAATCCAACGGCAATAAGGACCTTGGCTATACCTTCTAGCCCATATCTCTTAAGCATTCTACTTGCCATAAGAACTATTCATAGCTGACCATTTATACTTTCTTATTGCTATCGAAATCGTCACCGAACTTGGCGTGGCACGCTTCTAAAAGTATTTATATGCAGGATATCTAAAAACGATATCGGTTTTCGATATGTTTGAACACGGGAATTTCGGGCAGTTTGGCACGCACAGAGAAATTGGATTAAGGTACTGGGTACTCACAATGCTCTACAAGGATGATGCGACGGGCGCAATGATTATGGACAGGATGGAAAAGCAGTCGATGGGTTTCTGGAGGCCTTCACCAGGCAGCGTGTACCCTCTTTTAAGTAAGATGGCATCAGACGGCGAACTGGAATTGAGTATGAAAGGTGGCAAGAAATATTATAAGATAACAGAGAAAGGTAAAGATGTGATAAACAGCTCGTGGTTCCCGTGGAAGAATTTTATAGAACCACAAGATACAAGCTTAGAGAAGACTATAAAGGAGATAGAGAATGATGTCGAGTACCTTTTGGAGAAATCAGAGGATATAAAGAAGAATCCTTCTATGATGGTCAAACTGAGAAGGATCACGGACAAGCTTAAGAAAGTATAATTATGGATATAATACACGTTAAAAATCTTTCAAAGGTTTACAACGGCAAAGTGAAAGCAGTGGACAAGATATCCTTCAATGTCAAGGAAGGGGAGATATTCGGTTTTTTGGGACCTAATGGCGCAGGTAAAACAACGACGATAAAGATGCTCACGACTCTTATATCTCCCACAGCAGGGGACGCAAAGGTTTTCGGATACAGTATAACTAGAGAGGCGAACAAAGTAAGGGCATCGGTAGGTGTAGTGCCGCAGCAATTCACGGCCGATGAGGACCTAACCGGGTTTGATAACATGCTTCTCATGGCAGACTTATATGGTATTTCCAGAAAAATATCGAAACAAAGGATAATAGAGTTGATGAGATTGGTCGACCTAGAATCTGCCGTGAAAAGAAAGGTTGGAACTTATTCAGGAGGCATGAGGAGGAGATTGGAGCTCGCTATAGGGCTTGTAAATCACCCAAGAGTGCTTTTCCTAGATGAACCTACACTCGGTTTGGATGTTCAAACTAGGACAGCCGTATGGGATTACATAAGAAAGATGAAGAAAGATTACAACATGACTCTGTTCATGACAACACACTATCTGGAAGAGGCGGATTCGCTGTGCGACAGGGTAGCGATAATAGATCATGGCAGGATAATAAAGATAGATTCTCCAGATAGGCTGAAAGCTAGTATAGGAGGAGATATAATCCAGCTAACAATCAGCAATGAGAAAGCCGACTTAAAAGGCGTCTTGAAGAGAGTCGTAGGTGTAAAAGAAGTAAAGAGAAGCGGCCGAGAATATAGGCTAAAGGTAAAATCAGCCGAAACAGTCGCACCTAAACTAATGGTGCTGATAAGCTCCAAAGGGTACAAGGTTACAAAGCTGTCAATGACAAAACCAACCTTGGATGAAGTCTACCTAGACTACACTGGCAGATCACTCAGGGAAGAGGAAACTAGTTCTGGTGATTCAATGCTGCAGCGCAGAACCATGAGGCTAAGCAGGAGTTGATATGAGAAACAGAGAAGTTTACAGAACAACAGGCAAGATCTCTCTGCCCCACTTCTTCAGAAGTCTGTGGTCACTCACTAACAGGGATTTAAAGAAATGGTACCTCGCGCCTGCCATATTGATACTGTCGCTCATACAACCAGTCGTCTGGCTCGGGCTTTTTGGGAAAGCTTTCAACTTCGGCAGCATCTTCACCAGCAGCTCGTTCAACATACCAGGTCTAAGCATCCCCAAATCCGTGTTGGACTCTCTTGGGAACACTCTGCTCACTCAAACCTTCGGTACAACAAGCTATTTCTCCTTCCTTGCAGTTGGAATGCTCGCGTTTATAGTCCTATTCACGTCTATGTTCAGCGGCATGTCTGTCGTTTGGGACAGACGGTTTGGATTTTTAGATAAGCTATTAACAACGCCGGTTCCAAGAGGGTCCATAGTCCTGAGCAAGATACTCAACAGCGTAATAAGGGCGCTGATACAGGCCGCGGTGGTGCTTGTGATAGCAGTTCTTTTGGGGATGTCGCTGTCGCATATATCCGTTGTAGGGGTGCTTATCACTTTCGGCGCGTTGTTCCTGCTGGCTTTTGGGATGTCTTCCCTTTTTGTGCTTCTTGCACTACACTCGAAAGACTGGCAGTCAGTGACAGCAATAGCCAACCTGCTGAACCTGCCGCTGCTGTTCACAAGCAATGCCTTTTTTCCTGTATCGGCAATGCCGTCGTGGCTGCGGGTAATAGCTAACGTGAATCCTGTAAGCTTCGCTATAGACATAGGCAGAAACGCTTTGATAGGCATACCTTCAACAATGCCGATTGCCTACGAGTTCTTGTACTTAGGGGTATTTGCTGTAGCATTGGGTGTTATAAGCATTATCCTTTCGTGGAGATTACTCAAGGGTTGACAGTTCAAGAATACCTCTATAGAACTATTTGGTTGTCGGTCGCCCAAGAAAGCAGCTTTATAATATCTTCGAGCGAATATTTTCGCGCCTCATCCGGTATGGCTTCAAGCAGCGTTTCAAGCTTAGGAATGTACTGTTTGAGTTCAGAGGGTATAACGGAATAAGCCTTTACTAAAGAGGTCAAGATTACCTCTGCATCGCCGTTTGTTATCTTAGTCCCTATAAAGCCCATACGCTTTTAGTAGTATTTGAAATACTTGCCTAGTTTCTGGCGGAAACCTACAAATAGGATTATCAGGAAACCCAAAACCATCACGCCCATTGATGTATAGGCGGTGCTTGTTGGGATATAACCAAATGCCGAAGTAAGAGCGGATGTAACCTGTGGTATATTCACTCCAGTAAGCACTATCGCTCCAACTGCTACTAGAACCAAACCTGCAATAAATCCTGCCCAGTGCATACAATACTATGAAAAGCTCTGAATTTAACACTTTCTCTCGGCCTGTAACGTATTTATCTGATGCATAACAGGATAAGGTATATTTAATATGTTGAAGAAAAAATGTGCTTCTTGTGGAGTGCCTCTAGATAAAGATTGGAATTTCTGCCCCAACTGTGGTGCCTCATTGAGAGGGGTTCAGGGTGGAACTGGAGGAGGTCTTGACATAAACAAAATGGTGCAGCAGATGGTAGGCCCCCTTCTTAATACTATGATGGGAGGAATGTTTCAAACACAGGCGCAACCAAAGCACACTCATAGGAACCCACTGGAAAAACGCACTGAACCTATAGAAGAAGTTATAGAACCAGAGGAAGCCGTAACCGACTTGCGAGATAGCGTCGCACACGTAATTACTTTGCCGGAGGTAAAGAGCAAATCTGATATAAACATAATCAAGATGGAAAATTCTATAGAGGTCAGAGCCGTGGTAGGTAAAAAGCTGTATTTGAAAATAATAAAAAGGGAGAAAGGAGAGGGCATTCTGTCCGAAGAATTCTCAAAAGGGAATCTTGTAATAGTGCTAAAGAAAATTTGACCGTAAAACACGGTTTTAAAATTAAATAAAAAATAAAAAAACGAAAAGGGGTTTATTCGAAGTCTTCGTCTGTATCGTCATCCTCTCCATCAAACTCGTCATCAAAGGAATCGTCTGCTTGTTCGTTCTCCTCGATAACGTCTTCATTTATCTCTTCATTTTTTTTCATAGGCTTTTTTACCATCCTACCTCCATTTTTTGTCGCTGCGTTCTTTTCAGAACACAACACTTTTTAAGAGAATTGCTTTCCTTAAATACATTTCCAAAACGTGAATTTTGTAAATATTACAAAACAAACAAGCGTTTTTAATACAAGGAATATATATAGTAATTGTTATGCTCAGAAAAAAGAACAAAAACGCTTTTGAAAGGGATTATAACTTCCTTGTCAAAGAAGCCCTAAAACTGTATGACACTGACAGAAAATTGTCCGACAGATATGCGTACATAGCGTACAGGATTTATCTGTCAAAAAAACTCGATTTATCAAAGGATAAAAAGCTTTTAATATGCAGACGCTGCAATAGAATCCTTATACCTGGCAGAACCGCAGTTGTCAGACTTAAAAATAAAAGCATAACGTATAAATGCTTAAATTGCGGTAATGTGAGAAAAGTGAGATATGATAAGAGCAAGTGATGTAAATCAGATTGACCTCGTAAATTCGCTGGCGGAAGAGCTAAAGAAGGAGAAACTTCTTACACCACCAAGCTGGTCCAAATTCGTGAAGACAGGCTCGTCAAAAGATAGGATCCCTTCACAGGAAGACTGGTGGTACCTTAGAGGAGCCAGCATCCTTAGAAGAATGTATCTCGATAACAGGCCGATAGGGGTCAACAGGCTGAGAAGAGTCTACGGAGACAAAGAGAAGAACAGGTACAGCGGAAAGCACTTTCAGCCAGCGGGCGGAGCGATAATAAGGAAACTGCTCCAGCAGCTTGAGCAGTCAGGCCTAATAATGAAAGTGAAGATACAAAACAGGCCTGGCAGAAGGATAGCACCAAAGGGGATATCACTCTCCGACAAGACAGCCAAGAAGGTGGCTAAATAATATGCAGATTAAGAATCCAGAAGAGATTGAGCAGAAAAAGAGAGTGGATTCCCTTAAACAGGAGATATTTACGAAGTACCTTACAAAAGAAGCGAGAGAGCGCCTCGGTAGTATACGCTATGCACATCCGGAGACCGCTGAAAATGTGGAGAACATGATACTCCAGGCTGCGTTGTCAAACAAGCTAAAGGGAGTTATAGATGACAAGAAGTTAAAGGAACTTCTTGAAGCCATATCTGTCGAGAAAAAGGAGAGCAGGATAACGTTTAACAGGAAAATATGAGCAGGAATAAAACAGCGGTTACTAAGAGAAAACTCATAAAGAGGGCGCGTAAGGTAAGTAGACCGCCGGTCTTCGCACAGCTAAGGAAATATGGTACAAGGAGGATGGACAGGTCCAGACTCAACCAGAACGTCGGTAGGTGAATATGACAGAACAAAAAATAATGACGGTTCACCTAAGAAAAGCGATGGAGGGTGTACCGAGGTACAAGAAAGCAGCAGCAGCAGCAAAGTTCCTATCAAAAT
Source organism: Nanobdellota archaeon (assembly GCA_021802105.1). Classification (GTDB taxonomy): domain Archaea; phylum Nanobdellota; class Nanobdellia; order Parvarchaeales; family Parvarchaeaceae; genus Parvarchaeum. The sequence continues at coordinate 21,977 of JAKAAW010000007.1, forward strand.
TCGTTAAGAAACATATGAAGGCAAGTGAAGTCAAGATGGCTATACCGGTAAACGATGAGATATTCAAAAATGGAATGCAGAACCCTCCTGTTAGGATAAGAGTCGTCTGCATAAAGGACGATAAGAATACCGTAAAGATAGACGTTATAAAGACTGAAGAGACCAAATAGTATGGAAAGCAGAGAGGAAGATCTCAGCAAGAGATTAATGGAGATAGAGTACATAAGGCGAGAGCTGGAAAACTACATCAATGCCATAAATACTCTGCAACTTACACAGGAATCTCTCAGCGGGTCTTTATCCGGCCTAGGCGAGTTAAAGCATGGCGACAAGGACGTAATGATACCTTATGCTCCTGATATATTCTTCAAAGGAGTTATAAACGATTCTTCATCTGCCCTAGTTAACTTAGGCAGTAACATCTTCAAACAGATGAACATAGAAGCGATAAAGAAAAAGTTAGAGAGCGACCTTAACGAAGTGGAGACGAATATAAGCCAGGTCGCGCAGGTAATACAAAAACTTCAGCAGGACGGTATAAGACTAGAACAGGAAGCCAACAAATTGTATGAGGAGTACAATGGCAAAGGCAACGTTTAACTCACAAGCTTTACAGCAAGACTTTGAACATTAATTAACTAAAATCAAATATTGCCCAAAAGTTGGGCTTCCTGCGCATAAATTCAAATCGTTGGTAGAACCTCTCAGTAACTTTAAAAAGTCTTCATGCTATACCCATAAATGGGCATTATTGAGTTCAACGAATTCGTCGGCATATTAAAAACGATTGAAAGAACAGGTTGGGTGAGAAATAATATACCTCACCCGGAAAGTGTAGCAGAACATTCTTTTAGAACTGGGATTTTAGCTATGTTATTAGCTAAAGAGATGAATGTCGACCAACTTAAATCAATTAAAATGGCGCTCATACACGATATCGGAGAATCTATAATAGGAGAAATAGTTACTGAAAGAGCTGAATAAAAGTACCTGAAAAATTGGTACAGTCAAAAAAGAAAAAAGAAAGAGAGGCTATAAACAAGATATTTTTATCTCTTAGCAAGGAAGGAGATGAGTACACAAAACTATTTGATGAGTTTGAAGAGGACAAGACAACCGAAGCAAGATTTGTGAAACAGCTGGATAAACTGGAAATGGCTATCCAGGTATATGAATATGAAAGCAAACACGGATTAGATCTTGAAGAGTTTTATACAACCGCAAGAACCAAAATAAAAGATAAGAAACTGGTTGCAATCTTAAATGAACTAGAAAAAATGCGGAGTAAAAGATAAGGAGATTTTAATGTCTGCGCATTTATTAGTTTCAGTAGATATAAATTCAACTTTGATTAAAGTTTAGGATTCATTTGTGTGCAAAGCTCCACAGCAAACAAAGCTTAAATCTATAATTTATCATTTAACCTGTATGGCAAAGACAGTGAGTGCCGACTACAGAGGTATAGCAGAAGAATTTGTAAATGTGGGTAAAGAAATTGTATATCTTAAATAGGTAAAATAAAGACAATTATGTTCGATTTCATCAAGAAGAAACTAAAAGAATCAATCAATTCGATACAGCACAGGCTAGCTAAAGAGGAGCAGGACGAGCAGAAAGAGGTTGAGACAAAAGAATTTAGGGAGCAGGTAGACGAAATCAAGCAAGAAAAGCAGATAATAGAAGGAAAACCTGAGAAAAAATCCGCTGAGAAATCTCACGCTGAAGAGAAACACAAAAATAATGCAGACAAGCATGAGGAGAGACCTGGGACAAAAAAGGAAATCAAAAATGCAAAGGAGCACGCCCCAGAAAAGAAGAAAAGGATACTTTCGCACAAGATAACAAGTGAAGATATAGCTTCCATATACGGCGATATAAAAGAGGCTCTCCTTGAGAATAACGTAGCCATGGAAGTAGCGATGGCGATACACAAGGACCTTGAAGAATCGCTTATAGGGAAGGAAGTGTCCTTCCTGTCGAACAAAAAAGAGGTGGAGACTGCCATAAAGAAAAGCATCTCAGACGTAATGTTTGAATATTCCTCTGATAGGTTTCTTTCCGATATAAGGAGAAAGAAACCCTATATCATCCTTTTCATAGGCGTCAATGGCGCGGGTAAGACGACTACCCTTGCAAAACTGATAAACTTCCTGCAGAAAAATAATCTAAGGGTCGTCGTGTCAGCAAGCGACACCTTTAGGGCGGCTTCCATAGAGCAGGTTGAGATACACACAAAGAAGCTCGGCGCGAAACTGATAAAGCACAACTACGGCGCCGATCCTGCGGCAGTGGCTTTCGACGCAATAAAGCATGCACACAGCGAGAACGCGGACGTGGTTATGATAGACACTGCCGGCAGAAGCGACATAAACAAGAACCTTATAGAAGAGCTGAAGAAAGTAAAACGCGTCAGTAAACCTGACCTGACCATATTTATTGGAGACGCCCTGACAGGTAACGATGCTGTCAACCAGGCCAGGATATTTGATAAAGAAGTAGGTATAGACACAGTCATACTCTCTAAAGCTGATGTGGACAAGAAAGGGGGCGCTATCCTCTCCATATCATATGTAACTAAGAAACCGATATTGTTTCTAGGGACAGGCCAGGGTTATGAAGATTTAGTGCCATTCAGCAAAGAGAGAACGGCTGAATTCATCCTAAGTTAAGCCACTAGCAACCACCATTGGCATGAATCCATTCGGAGGATAGGCACGCGTGCGAAGCCAGTAGATGGTTCCACCGATATTTGAACTTGACTGAAAACTCATCTCTATCGGTATTCCACTTGATATTTCTGAAGATGGATTGACCTGCGTCGTATAATTAGCTTGTGCAGTTGTGCTGGATGTTGATGCTATGACAGAATAAACGACATTACCGCTTGGTTGAGGGAATGTAAAAATATCGGACGAACTGGAAGCTGTTATAAGCCCAAATTCTGCATTTCCGGTTCCTATAGTACCAAAGTTGCCAGAACCCCACCCTGTATTAAATCCGATACCACCATAGTAGCACGAAGAGGTAGAACCACTACCAGTTAGGCTTCCATAAAAGTCCATGATTGCATTTGCAGAAAATGTAGATGTGGAAGCTATAGTAGTAGTCTGTCCAAAACAGCCCCCAGCATTTGTTGCCGTAAAAGTAATTCCGTTATTAATGGTATAAGGAACGTATCCGTTTGTTGCTGTCCATCCACTCGGCAGAGCTGTTTCTGCAAAGTTCCAGTAATTGTTGAATACATTAGCTCCATCATCGTATTCCGCATATATCGGAGATAATTGCGGGGCCTCACCTGTATTTATGGTATTGAACGTGTTATAGTTTTTCGGATCGAATGTCATATAAACCGTTGTTGATGATAGTGCTGGTATCGAGCCTAGCTTCAGCCAATACGTACTGGATGTACTGGCTGAGCCAGCTCCATTATACTCAATATTATAGGCTGTCCCCGTGTTGCCGTTCCCGCTGTAATCATTAGCGTTGCCTGCCAGAGGATAATAAGCCAGAAGCTTGCTTTTGTCAACTGGACCACCATTCAATCCATTATAGTAAATACTTGCTATCTGTGATGATGAAAGGGAAGCATTATAGATTTGTACGTTTGCTAGAGAACCGCTGACAGGGTTGCATCCAGGACCTGACGTCACAGCGTGAGTCCCGCTTATCGTCAGCTGACTCTGTGCCTGCAGTGGACCATCAGCGGGTACCGGACTTCCGACAAGCTTTCCGTTGTAATAAACGAACAGGTCCGCCCCGTTATAGACACCGACAAGGTTCTGCCAGACTCCTTGGGCTAGCTTCTGCCCCGGGAAGTCCCTAAAAAGTGTGCCTGTGCTGTTCCTAATGCTCCACGATTCTGTAGGTGGATTACTGCCAGATTCTATAAGGAAAAAGAAACCAGAACTTGGGCAGCCGGACCCGCTGCTTAAGACGTCCTCCCAGTAATTGCCAGACGCCCCCCAATAACTGTTGTTAATCGGATCAACCCAGAACGAGACAGTTATCGTTTTTGTAGGCGGCGTAGCCATAGGGGTGCTTATGGAACCGGCAGGGCTCTGTGAGGGATAAGCAAGATTTCCGCTTTCCAGCCAAGATGGGATTACAGTTCCGTTTGGATATATAAACTGCACGTTTTGCAGGTTGTTGGCTTCATACTGAGAGTACTGTGCGGAGTCTAGTACCACCTGCTGCTGAAAGGGGGAAGAAGTCGCCAAAGACTGGGTGTTTATTATCCTCAGAGCAAGGGTCTGCATCGAACTGATCTGGGTGCCGCTGGAAATGGAAAGACCATTCGTAAAGGTTATACCATAATTGCTGAAATAATCCGCGGCTATCGCTCCCATAGAGAGCATGAAAGAATTCTGTGCCTCTGATGAAGGTAATATACTTTGGAAAAAGGAGTACTGGCTTGCAAGGTTGGCTATAATATCGTTGCTACTCGTCGCACTGCTCTGTAGAACATTTATGTTCTGGCTTGACTGGAGGTTGTTAGCTTCAAGACTGAAAACAGCAAGTACGACCGCGATAAGCAGGGCGGCAAAGAACACCGTTACAAACTGGCCTTTTTTGTTCATAAAATCTGGATATAGTGATATTTAATTTTAAATCATTTGAGTATTATAATCTTATATGGATCATGACCTCTTGCAGTTCACACGGTTAATGAAAAGGTCGTTAGAAAGCGGAAGGATACGCACAAAGAGTGATCTGTTTGCAGAAAAGAAGAGTATAGCCGCTGCTATCGGTGCCTCCACAATTCCAAAAAACAGCGAGATAATGGCGGCCTTCGGCGATATAGACCGCTCCAAGTTTTCCGATGTTCTCAGGTCAAAACCAATAAGGACGATGTCTGGAGTAAGCGTTGTGGCCCTCATGACAAAACCATACGACTGTCCTCATGGCACGTGTATATTCTGTCCAGGAGGAACCAGGTTTGGCACGCCGCAGAGCTACACAGGGTTCGAACCGGCGGCAAGAAGGGCAAAATTGAACTCTTACGACCCGTACTTACAGGTACAAGCGCGTCTAAAGCACTATCTCTTCCTAGGATACCCTCCTCAGAAGATAGAAGTTATAGTGATAGGTGGGACTTTTACCACGCTGCCTGAAACCTACCGGCAGAAGTTCATAACCGAGATATACAGGGCTCTCAACGATTTCCCGGAACAAAAGGCCGCCGGAATTAAATCGCTCACAGAAGAGAAAAAGGAGAATGAAACAAGCGGCATAAGATGTGTGGCACTCGCGGTCGAGACGAAACCAGAGAGATGCTCTGATAAGGATATATCTCGTATGGTGGAATATGGAGTAACTCGGGTTGAGATGGGTGTGCAGAGCGTCTACGACAGCGTTCTGAAGAGGAACAATAGAGGGCACACGATACAGGACGTGAAGGATTCTACAAGAAGATTAAAGGACAGGACTTTCAAGGTCGACCACCACATCATGATCAATCTCCCATTCTCAGATGTGGACAAAGACATCAACAGTATAAATGCGCTCTGGGAGGATGATACGTTGAGACCAGATGCGATAAAAATATACCCTACTCTCGTTATAAAAGGGACGACTCTCTATAACATGTGGAAGACCGGTTCATACAAGACGTATCCTTTGGACACAGTAATAGATATTATAGCTCGGGCGGAGACAAGCGCGCCGCGATGGCTCAGAATAATGAGAGTGGAGAGGGACATCCCATCCAACCTGATAGAAGAAGGTGTTAAGATACCGAACCTGAGACAGCTCGTCTCAGCAAGACTAGAGAAAATGGGCCGCAAACCGAATGATATAAGGAGTAGAGAGATAGGGCACGTTCCTATCATGATGAAACCCGTAATATCAATCAACAGAGAAAATTATAGAGCTTCAAGTGGCGACGAGGTTTTCATAAGTTGTGATGATAAAGCAAATGATGCGATAATAGGTTTTCTGCGCCTGAGGATACCCGACAGCAGAAAAGAGGCTTTGGTAAGGGAACTCCACGTATACGGGCAACAGAAGCTTCTTCTAGACCATTCGAGTGGCGGTTTCCAGCACGGCGGAATAGGGATGTCCTTGCTTGAACAGGCGGAAAAGATAGCAGGAGAGGAATATTCCCTGCGAAGGATAAAAGTTATATCAGGAGTCGGAGTCAGGGAATATTACAGGAAATTCGGTTATAAACTTGAATCTAATTATATGGTGAAGGAGTTATAACAAAATGGAAGAACAGATAAACATGACGAACATAAGGGCGGAAAAGATGGCTGTCCAGAGGAAGTTCCTAAAGGCTATAGATGATGCCGGCGTGGAGCTGGAGCTGGATAGGAACACCGTAACGCTATCCTCCGACAGCGGTTTTAGCATCCTGCTCGCGAAGAACGCCGTTCTGGCATTCAACAGAGGTTTCGATTCAAAAACATCAGCCTTGCTTCTGGACGATGCGTACGATCTCGCGATAATAAACGTAGGGGATTTTGCGGGTTCGCAGAAAAGGCAGTCTGAACTCAAGGGCAGAGTTATAGGCACCAGAGGCATAATAAAGAAAAGGCTTAGCATCGCAACTGGCTGTTACATAAAAATCTTCGGGAAAACAATAAGCGTGATAGGTCCGTATCAGAACCTGAACATTGCCGTTGAAGCTATAGAAATGCTTTTAAGCGGTGCGAAGCATAATAGTGTGTTTTCGATGATAGATCGTAGAAAACTAGAAAATATTGAGATATGGAAGTAGCGGAAGAGTTAGCAAAAAAACAGCGTGCGATAAGCGTGACCGAGTTCTTCGAGAAGAACAGACACTTGCTAGGTTTCGATAACAAGCAGAAAGCTCTAATGACATGTGTGAAGGAAGCGGTTGACAACTCCTTAGATGCCTGTGAGGAGCTAGGGCACATACAAGAGCAGCAAAAGGAAACGGTATCTCTACCAGAAATAACGGTAGAGGTAAAACCGTTGAGCGATAACTACCAGATATTGGATGAAAAGTCGAGCATAGCGCAGCTTTTCGTACAGAAAAACCAATATTCTATTCTTTACAAAGGTAGAAGTGAGACAAAACAGATAAGGGGTGGCAAGGTATCGTTCAAGGTAGGAGACGCAGAGATTACGATAACAGAAGAGAAGGACAGGCTATCAGCCACTCTAAATGGCCAACAGCTGCGCATGAAGAAAACCGCGCCCACCTTTAAGATAAGGATACTCGACAACGGGCCTGGGATCCTTCCATCTAAGATACCTGATATATTTGGTAGGATGCTTTACGGAAGCAAGTTTCAGTCAATGAAACAGGGAAGAGGGCAACAGGGTATCGGTATACACTCCGCTGTGCTTTATGCCCAACTTACAACCGGTAAACCAGCCACAGTGATCTCAAAGATAAGCAGCCAAAAGAAGGGTACGACGATGAAAGTGCAGATAAACATAACCAAGAATGAGCCAGAAGTTCTTGAGAAAGGGGAGGGGGATTTCCCGTATGAACACGGCACGCAGGTTGAAATAGAAATAGAAGGGATATATGTGGCAGGGACAAAAGGGATTGATGAGTACATAAGAAGGACATCGCTAGTCAATCCTGCGGCGACTATCTATTATATAAATCCAAACGGCGACAAAACAACCTACAAAAGGGTGACCGACCATCTGCCGAAGGAACCCACTGCCATCAAACCGCACCCACAAGGGTTGGAGATAGGCATATTCATGAGAATCCTCAAAAACTCTACCGAAAGAACAGTCGCCTCCGTAATGGAGAACGAGCTGTCCAGAGTCAGCAGAGCAGTCGCAGACTCCACACTCAAGAGTGTAGGTCTTGATCCAAAGACAAAGCCTGAAGACGTAACAAGAATAGAGGCACAGTCAATCCTAAAGGCTCTTCAGTCAATGGATCTTATGAGGCCGCAAACGGACTGCTTGTCGCCGATAGGACTGGAAGAGCTTGAGAAAAAGTTAAAGTCCGAGTTCAAAGCAGAGTATGTTAAAGCTGTCAGCAGAAAACCAGAGGTATACAGAGGCATGCCTTTCCAGATAGAAGCTGCCGTGGCATACGGCGGTGATATAACTAATGATAAAGCGGCACTGTTAAGATACGCCAACAAGATACCTCTCCTTTTCGATTCGGCGTCTTGCGCGATAACGCAGAGTTTCATCGGCGTGGACTATTCAAGATATGGCATAAAAGCGGAGAACAAGGTGCCAATAGGTCCTTTCGTGTTTATAGTGCACATGGCGTCCGTGTGGGTCCCGTACACAAACGAAGGAAAAACCGCTGTTGCGAGTTACCCCGTGATAACAAAAGAGATAAAACTGGCCCTGCAGGAGTTGGTCAGAAGCATGTCATCGTTCCTTAACAAGAAGCATAGGAGTACACTTTTCGCCGAGAGAATAAATCTTTTCGACAAATACGGAATAGAACTTGCGTTCTCACTCTCAAAACTTATAAGCATGGACGAGAAGAAAGTCCAGACAAAAATAAGTCAGATGCTTGAAAAGAAGAGGGATGAGGTAGAAGAGCATGTCAAGGAGACTCTCAGCACCACCGACGTCGTTTCAACAAAGATAAGCAGTGATACCGGATCGAACCCGGAAGAGGAGTAACATGGCGGAAGATAGCAGCAAGAAAAAAGCTAAAGTGCTCGAGGACCTTGGTCTAGGGCTTTACAAACAGATAGAGAAAGGGGAGAATCCGTACGTTACCGTACCTATAAGAGGTCTGTCAAACGTAAAGTACAGTAAGGAGAAAGGGATCCTGACCTTGGGCAGCGGCGTGTCTAGGAGATATTTCCTCAACGTGGGTCACGTAAGGAAGTTCGTGCAGACAGTAGCGGTGGCGTCACTGAGTAAGAATCTGATAGAGAGCGACAAGCACACGAGCCTTAGGGACGTGTTCTACCAGATGAGAAGGACGATACCCGGTACAAAAGTAGACGTCGTAGACGACCAGACAGAAACGGACAAGGCAGTGGAAGACCTTGAGCTTATAACGGATCTCACCAGGGAGCAGCTTCACATAACCGCCAATAAGAACGGCGCAGTTGCCGGAGATGTAATAATAGAGGACCGCGGCGACACGATAGACTGGTCCAAAATGGGAAGTGGAGGTTGGGCGATCCCAAGTACCACAGAGGACATAACATTCAAAAAAGTGAACGCAAAGTTCGTCCTATACATGGAGAAAGCGGCCATATGGGACAGACTCAATGAGGATAAGGCATGGAAAAAACTTAACTGCGTAATAATCGCAAGCCAAGGACAGGCAACCAGAGGCATAAGGAGACTTCTGCAGAGGCTTTACACGGAGCAGAACCTTCCTGTTTACGTCCTCACGGACTTCGACCCATGGGGTTTCTACATTTACTCTGCGATAAAGTTCGGTTCGATAAGTCTAGCACATGCGTCGGAGAAGTTGGCGCTTCCACAGGCAAAGTTTATGGGGCTGCTCGCCGATGATATAGAGAGGTACGACCTTAAGAGGCATCTGATAAAGTTCAAGGACGTCGACTCATCGCGACTCCAGCAGATAAAGGGGTATGAGTGGTTCAGGAACAATAAGGCATGGATGGAAGAGCTTAACAAGATGGAGAAGATAGGTTCGAAAGTGGAGCTTAACGCTTTCACTGCAAAAGGTCTGTCTTTCATGACGGAGAAGTACCTGCCGGAAAAGATAAAAGAAGACAAGTTTTTGGACTGACGCGTTAAACAAGTCGCGGTATATAGATGAAGTAGGTATCTGCAAATGAAGCTCGTGGGACGCTTATAACAGGATACTAGTCGAGGTTTGCACAAGTAGCCCTCCACAAAAAGCACCATTTTAAATTACGTGGCTTCAACCATAAAATTCCTTAAAGACAACAATTTTAAAAGGATAGCTATAATATCGGCACCTACAACCGTTCACCGTAAACAGCGGACTTATAAATTTATATAAGATAAAAAGTATAAGATAATATGGTAAGCGAAGGTTATCGAGCGGTGATGGTTACAGAAGAGAGCTACGATCGGCTAATTAAGACTAGGACTGCTCTTTCTAGGCTAACTGGCAAGAAGGAAAGTATCAGTGGTTCTATCATGTACTTGCTTCAGAGGTCCTTGATTTCTGTCGGCTTGGATATGGACATAGAAAAATATATAATCGAAATTGTGGAAGAATTGAAAAAAATCGAGGAGGTAGACGGGATAGTCCTGTTCGGATCTATCGTAAAAGGAAATTATAACGATCTCAGTGACGTTGATCTGCTGATAATCATGGAGGGAGACATCTACAGATTTGTGAAGAAACTGTGGGGCATAAGGAAAAAAACCATGCATTACGAAGAAAAATTTATGGAAGAGGGAAAATATTATAGGTTTAGTCCACTGGTATTACACGATACAGATCTAAAAAAGTTCAGTCCATTCTATTTCGATATAGTTGACTATGGCATAATCATGTACGAAAAGAACAAAGTCGTCACAACCTTTTTTAATTATATAAACAAATTTCCACATAAGAGACATATTACTGCAGCAGGCGTAGAACTCACATGGAGAAATTAGGCACAAGGGCAATCGATAGCGCAGAACATTGGTATTCTGTAGCGGAAGACTCGATTAAACTTGAGAATTACGATACTGCCGTTTATGGTATGGAGATGTCTCTGGAGATAGGGATGAAAGGGATATTGATGAAAAATAAGATAGACTATCCTAAAATACATGACGTGACTGCAGTGCTCAGGAGCAGGGCTGGACGGCTTAAACTGAGCAGACAGTTCAGCGACAGGATGGATGATATGCTTGAGACTTTTCAGATTCTGTTGAAATACAGGAACGACGCGGGGTATTTGTTCTCAGGAGCTTCCGATCCAGCGGTGTTAAAGGAGGTCGCCGTCGAAAACATAGAAAAAGTACGCGAATATCTAGACCTATTAAGGAAAGAGATATTGTGATTATATTGGAAGAATCAGTAAATGTGTAAGCCCCGAAAAAGCAAGCACGTTCAATTTCGTAAAGTATCTCACTGTGGACATAGTCTACCACAAGCTAAAACCTACAGAATGCTCAGCAGAACGCTCAAAAATCTGATTTTCTTAGATTAAAATCGTGTAAGAGCCTATAAAGTTTTTTGGTCAAAAGCTGATAGCGGTTACCTTTATAAAGCATGGGCGGAAAAAACCCATCTCTTCAGAGGTGGGAGGATGTCACAAGCCATCACACCAAGTCCCAGTCGGCATGAAATACATATAGGTATATTCTCGCCTGCATCGTCATTGTCATCTACAGTGACGAGTTTTTCAAACTTTCTAGCCTGAATATGGAAAAGATATTATAAAATATACTCAAGACGTGCATAGTTTTAGTTTACACTGTGATCCTGGCCAGTCTAGATGCGGCACTGCGGATCGATGATTGGATAGCAGTCTAAAACGTCTTCCGGTTAAGTATAATGGACTCTTGGAACTAACGGATATGAAACAAAAGACGTTTACAGTGACACTGTATAACCCTTTACACCGTCTCTGTCAGCTTCAAGATACCCCTCAGTACCGAGGCTCATCCTTGCTGTGCCCTTCTTTAACCCTGCACT
>JAKAAW010000008.1 GCA_021802105.1 Nanobdellota archaeon
AGCATTAAAAGCACCAGACTTATATTATTTGTTACAGCCCCGTTGTGTAGTGGTCAAGCATACAAGCCTCTGGAGCTTGGGACATCGGTTCAAATCCGATCGGGGCTACTTTTTGCAAGGGATAATGCTATCTCCCAAAAAGTGTACGGTCAGTTACCCTCATAATAGTAAGGCAGAAAAAAGGTAAAATCCGAAAAATTCGAGCTACATCTGTACGGGGCTAAGCTGCCATTTGATATATCAGATGACAAGAGAATAAAATATTTCGGTCATGCAAACGACATCGTAAAGATGTACAACTCATTTAATGTGTTCGTTTTCCCGTCTCTGTGGGAAGGGTTCGGCATGCCTATAATGGAAGCTAAACGTTGTAGAATACCTGTCATAACATACAAAAAAGGAGAATTACCTGATATAGTGAAAAGAAACACACTGCAATTCGAAGATGAAAGTGATCTTATCAGCATTATAGAAAACACGAAATGGAAAAGAATTGATACAAACATGGCCTACAAAGATACAAAGGAATGCGAAGAAAACGTCATTATAAAAAAACTGGAAGAAATGTACAAAAAAGTACTTGAGGAAAGCTGATGCTGACAGGGACCTCCATTTCCACGCACTAGGTAGAAGGAAACTATAGAAATATCGACTGGCGGACTTTCCAGCATGAAAGTGCCATATCTTTCCATAAGTTTTGTATACAGCCTATAGGTAATGTCGACATCTTTCACATTGTAGTCTATACACTTTGGTGTTATCTTCCCGCTTCCTATGGATGTATTTTCTTAGAAACGCAGCCGAAATCTCCCGCGGCGCTCTCCAGCGAGTAGCTTTTGCTGGTCAATGCGAATGTAAAAGTCCTGGGATATATTAGCCAGCCATGCAATGACTATATCTCTGTATTTTTTAGTCCTTCCAATCCGAAGCGGCATTTTTTCCATAAGCGCTGATGCCCTTTATGCTTATCTTAGAAAATACAAGATTTTCGGAGAAAATAAAAGAAAAACCCCTTTTAAATAGTAAAGTATTTATATAAGCTACACTCTAAAAATACAATCAAAAGTAACAACGAATTTGAAATGGAAAAACAGAGAAAAGCGTTGGATAAAAAAGGAACCAGCCGACTTAACATTGATGGAAAGCACATTGATGAAGAGTTATACAAAGGCGCGATGCTTCTTTTGGAAGACAGTTACAACCAAAAGACCGGGCGCCTAAACCGCAGCTATGGATATACTACAATAGTAAAAGGGAGTAAATTTGCTTTTAAGATTGAATTTAATCCGGATTATCGTAGGAATCAGAATAGTATATGTACTGGCGAATATTACAACAGCCCTGAGGTGGATTGGCCGCAGGGTAGAACAAGATTTGGACATCCACATATAAATATTTATACAATAGGCAGGTTTGCTACATTACAAAGAGACAATTTAGTCAATGATTATGGATATAAAACCGTTTCTAAATGTTATTCTGCTATGCATTATAAACGCAAGAAATTAAATAGCTGGGAAGAGGATCTTTTAGAAACTGCAAAGAAAGTAAAAGATGGGTATTCAGTTAGAAACCAAGAAGCAGGCAATCCTGGTGACTATCCCGCACAATCATCAGAAAAAGGTTTAACCGTCACAGACTTACAAAACATAAGTAATTTAGAGGAGCTACTACTAAATGATAGAGAAAAAGATATTGAGAATTTATATAAAATCTCAATGGATTTGCTGAAGGAGAGTTATCTTAAACATGAAGGTACGGTTGAGGAAGTGACTCAGTGGAATAAGATTTTAGGCCGTGTATACAAAGGTGAAAAACAAAATAGGATAAAAATTGTCAATTTACTTTGGTCTGACCAAGACAGAATAGAAGAATTAGTAATTTATGGTGCGGCTAAAAAAAATAGCGGCCTAAGAGCAGTGGGTAGGGGTCTCTCTGTATACTCTGTATATATAGAAAATGGAGAGCGCATGTTCACACCAAAACTTTTAGAAAATGGAGAGTACGTAATCGTACCGAAAACCTATTACTTACCAGGTAAATGGGAAGAAAATCTGATAAAAGATCCAGTTTATCTTAGGCAGCACGATATACTGCCCCTAAAACGGCCTATCTTAAACAAATTATTAACCTACGTTCCTAAGACTGCAGCCGTGTTGTCAACTGTAGTGGGAGGATTATATGGGCTGAATGTTTTAGGTACATATGATCCTTCTCTTGCTAGAAATGTAGTCGGAGTGTGTTTTCTTGGTTTAGTGTGGCTAGCATGTGCAGGTGCTATAACTAGCATGAACCTCCACCCTGCCCCCTAAAAAGAATCAATCAAATTCCGATGACTATAGTTATTGCAGGTCATAATGAGTAGGAAGTATTTATATCAAGTCTTCTCTCGTTATTCCAATATAAGGAGGTTGACTATGAGTCTTTTGGCTAAAAACAAGGTGGAACTGGATTATATGGAATCAAAAATGAAGGTAGACGGTAAGGAATCAGATACAAAGATGTATATTGTTCTAGGTGAAGGATTGAAGACATACAACGGATTTCAATGGAAGCCGGGACGATGGAATGAAGAACCGAATGATGTTGGGGCGTATGTGTGGAAGAACAGACCAAATTATGCCTTCATACCATATATGCCCAACCATACATATCTGGTAGAAGAAGTAGAACAATTACTTGGAGAAGACGCTGAGAAAGCACAATATAAGAGAGTTAAGATATCAGAACAGCCTTTGAGTTTGGATGATTTGCTCGGAGAAGACAAAAAAGGTTTTTTTCAAGCATATCTCCACAAAGCGAACTTTTCCGAAATAAATCTTGGCTTAATAGATTTTTCTAAAGCATACCTTCGCGAAGCAAACTTCTATAAGGCGAACCTTTCCCAGGCATACTTTTCCGAAGCATACCTTTCCCAGGCATGCCTCCGTGGAGCAAATCTTTACAAAGCATTTCTCTCTCTGGCAGATCTTTCCAGAGCAGACCTTTCCATAGCAGATCTACACAAAGCATATCTTTACGAAACAAATCTTTCTAAAGCAGACCTCCACGTAGCAGACCTCCATAACGCGAACCTTTCCCAGGCAAACCTTTTCAAAGCAAATCTTTCCAAAGCGAACCTTTCTGAAGCGGATCTTTTTCGAGCGAACCTTTCTGAAGCAAATCTCTACAAAGCTGATCTTTTCGAAGCAAATCTCTACAAAGCAGACCTTTCCAGAGCAGACCTTTCTGAGGCAAATCTCTACAAAGCATACTTTTTGGGTGCTCATGGAGTCAAGAATAATCCAAATTTATCTATAAAACAACGAAGTGAAGCTCATTGCTGAAGTAACACGCATCAATAGTAAATAGTCTGATAATGATGCCTCAGGAAATTTGACTGGCCCCAGCAAAAAGATTAAAGAATGATAGTTAAAAAGTAGAAGTCATAAATGAATTTCTTTGGGAAGATAACACTGTCAAGCCTGTTGCATGAATACTCAATATAAATCTAGCCATAAGCAAATCTCTGTGTGCTTCTAGCTTTATCGGCTTAAGATATGCCGGGACTATATCTAATTACTTATCTAAATGCCTTTTAACAGGCGAGCAGATGCATTAGAACGCAAAGTAAGACAGATCAAATCCAAATTTTTTTAAATTTATGGTCATATGATAAAAACGGATTCGTCATTGGAAATAAGAAAATAATTTTATCTGAGGGAAGAGCATCCTCTTTTTAATGATAAACTTTACGTTGGTGTCTACTCAAGAATGGTAAGATTTATATATACTTTATCTTCAATATAGATTTATGAAGCTTGAAGATTTACTTGATAACAGAGATATCGCTTCTATAGATTCGCTTGGTAGCAATGTAAGAGATACCGTCGAAGAGGCAGCAAATGGATTTTATTATGAGGACTACAACTTCCCTGTTCGTAAGAACCCGATGAATACAGGCTTTGTTGTAGAAGCGGTAGCGTATAAATATTATGATCCGTACGACGCAAAGACCATCGCGGAGGGATTAGCACATGTTGCTGCTTACACAAAAGACAAAGAAGCTGTGATAGAATCAGCAAAGACGATAGGGAAATATAATAACAAAGAAAATGCTATGTTGAGTATCATAAGAGGATTAGCACATGTTGCAGAGAGTACGAGAGACGGAGATACAATAATTGAATCAGCAAAGCTTATTAGTAAATATAGTGGAGATACCGCGTCTGTTATCGCAGATAGATTAGTACGTGTCGCAGATAGTACAAAAGACAAACGTACTGTGCAATTAGCCTGCAGGATCATAAACTTGATAGGCAGGCACACGTTTGACCTGCTTGAAGCCAAACATTTCGAGACTATAAGGAGGGATGGGCTCAATGAGTTGATAAACGACAGGAAAAGCCTCGAGTCTGTAGCCATCTACGTCAAATCGGACCTAAAAATGCCTGCCCCGACAAAGACAAACATTGGCAGCTATACGGAGATAGCTTCGAAGTACATCTCTGAGATATATGGGATAAATAAGAGTTTAAATACAGACAAGATCCTCACGCTGGTCTCTGTCGATGACCGTAAAAGAAGAGAATTGGTCGGCTTGATCAACGATTCTGATGAAACAGGACTGAAGACATACAGCATATCCGATGAAGGGACGAAGAAGCTGGAGATAGACAGAAGCAGACTTCCTTATCTTTCTCTTATAGCCGTGACTGGATCAAGGGACAAAGCCTTGGACAGGGAGGCTTATGACTCCATATCTTATATAGTCGGAGAAAAAGCCATCAGAAATGCGAGAAATGCGTTCAATTCCAGCTGTAGATCAAAGATGTCCGAGATAGCATCCTACGTGAACAAAGGAAGATTGGACAAAGCCATAGATTCACTTAGAGCAGCTAAAAACGGGTCAATAGATGACGTTTTAGGGTGTGTGAATCACAGTTACAGCGGGTTCATGATGAGTAGGGCGGTCCTCAGCGCCGTGGAGACCAACAATCCCCTAGACTATGATTCCAGGGTGCAGATCGCATGCGTGTATCTCCCTGGAAACTTTGATATGGGGATGCGCGATTATTGCAAAGATTATTACTCCAAGGACAAGAAGGAGGGCTTCATACTTGTAAGATATGATATAGGGGGGAAAAGCCTAGGAAGCGCCATATGTTACATGAAGGATGACACTTTTCTTGTCGATTCTGTCGAAGGGCATAGGACTTTCAGGAAACCACAGATATTCAAAGCGGTATATCAGGATCTGGTGGATAGGGCCGCTGAGAAAGGGGCGAAAAGAGTCATTTTCAGCGGTAGCGGCGCAAACGAGACACCTAAGAACTTCATAAAGTTTCTTGGAGACTTGGGGCTGGCTAATGGGAGCATAAAGATGGAACTGGATACTGAAGGTTATCTTGAAGCTGAGGTAGATGGAGTAAAGGGATACATAGTAGATTTGAACTTCAAGGTCTAGTCTATAATAGAGCATCGCACCAGGTCTTGAATCTCTGGAGAGTTAATCCGTTCCTTGTCAATAGAATTGTCCCGTTGCTTTTTGTAAATGATTGAAGAGGTTTAAAGAGACACAATACGCGTTAATGACAGTTATAACATTACATAGAAATCGTAGAGAAAATGCAGTCCATAGAACCAGTTTCTTTAATTAGCCAGTGAATCTAAATAAATAAGAATAGTGACAGGCTAAAATAAGTATGAAAAACAAGTCGTTAGAGGTTGCTATAGTCATCGTGATCTCTGTGTTGATGATAGGAATGGTTTATTTTTTTGTTAATGTGTCATCACCTTATGCTCCAATTATACTGTCGATACTTGTGGTAGCTCTAGGGTATATAATTGTCAAGGAAATTTCAAAAATATTGGAGACATCTTTTGTAGAGAAACAGCATAAGAATATTGTAGGGGTCATAAATTACCTAGTGCGCGTTGCCGCTTTTTTTGCAGTATTATTTGTGATACTTTCAGTTTTTAGGGTCAACCTGACAGGCATATTGGTAGCAGGAGGCTTTGCAGGTATAGTTGTTGGCCTTGCCGCTCAGACTGTCCTGTCAAACGTGTTTGCAGGTATAGCTATCACGGCAAGTGATATGGTAAAACCAGATGAAGAGGTAACAATACAGGGATGGCAATGGGGTTTCGGATTTCCATTCTTCAAGCCGAAAGGGCTTTCTGCAGATAGAGTCCCGTCCGGTTTCACTGGTAGAGTCATTGCTCTTAAGGCGTTCTACGTGGAGATAATGACCGACGATGGCAACATTGTTAAGCTCCCGAACAACGAGTTCATAGGTGCCGCGATAACCTCGCACACGAGAAATTCTGTTGTCAGGGACAGGCTGCAAATAGAAGTCCCGATAAAGACAAACATATTAAAATTCAAAAGTGTACTAGGTGTCGCGTTGGGTAAAGTTAAAAAAGCAAAGGATTTAGAGATTCATATCGAAGAGATGAGCATCGATGAATACCTTATAAAGATAACATGGGGCTGCAGGAATACCGCAGAGGAAAGAAAACAGACAAGAGACAACATAATAACAACTGTTTCAAAAGTCATAAAAAATAGACCTAGACTTTACTGATAGCCGATCATTACGTTATAATAATAGAATATCTAAAGTCTAAAAAGACCTATTATAACCATCAAAACTCCGACTATATTGAGCACTGGAAATATTATCAGTATAGCACCTAACGATATAACATTAGTTTTATACTTCTTACCGAGTCTCCATAGCCCAAGTATCATCCCGAATATAGACCCTATAATGCCAATAATCGCACCGATCGTCAGGATTATTAAACCTATTATTACACCCCCTGTTATAAGAATCACGCTGCTGAATCCTGTCGCGCCAAGTGCGTAGAGTGAAGTGCCCATAATAAATGAGAGTCCTACAGTAATTATTATTGTGCCTGCAAGGGCTACTATCGAAAAAATGTAAGGCACTCTAAACCTTTCATCAGTTTTTGAAAATACCCTGAATGCTATTATCATAAGTATCAATGATGCTATCCCTAGCAGAATGCTAACTAAAGATGTTATAGGAACAAAGTAGGCTATAAGCGCTGTCAGTAGCGCTATTAACAGTGTGAATGCGAATGCCTTGAGCATGTTTAGCGCTTTCTGCTCGTTTGTTTTCATATGATCTTAAATCAGGACTTAGTTATAAAGTTTATCAATGTGAGTGAGAAAACCCACACTCTTTATAGGTTGAACAAAAGGGAAGTCAAGCTCGTCGAGAATCCGCCTATACGCTGCAGGAAACCGCATGCAAGTCGTGTCTGTTAAGCAGGAACCGGAATCCCATGAGTTCATTTATGGGAGGATGTCACCGATACTTTCGTCACACGCATGTGGGATATTGAATCCTCAACGTCGAAAGTAAAATCATAGCTGTAAAGAGAATCTCTTATATCTTCTACCAGATTTCCGAGCGAATACAATCTGTCATAGCCCTTTCCGCTGGTTTTCGGGACTCCTTTCTCCACAAGTAACGTTTCACGGGTCTCATACAGGTATTCATCCTCTATGTCATCAAGTAGGTCCCACATTATTTCATAAAGAGCCTGGTCTATGTACGGTTTTACGGAATATTTTCTAACCTTTTCTTTTTTGCGTAATGTATCACCGAATGAAATGTAATCACACTCGTCCATGTATTTGCCTAGAACATACGAAATGTTTTTTAGCACGCTCTCAAGCCCGTATTTCCTCATATTTATGTCAAGGTTAGAGTCTATATTCTTTATGGCGTCTGCATAAACGAAGAAGTCCTCTCTGTTTAGAAGAAGGCAGTCTAGTGCGTCTTTGGCATCCTGCCTAAGAAGCATCCTGTAGTCGTTTTTCACTAGAATATCTGAAGGTACTTACTATATTAAGATTACGCATGCGCACCAGTTACAGATAATGCATTAATAACCGCGGCATTTTAATTACCATATGAGTATACGAAGTGAATATTCAATTGTTAAGATAACACTATTCGCAGTTCTAATAGCAGTTGTGATAGGCTCTTTGTTTTTTACGCTGAGACCGCATACGCACGGCGTGTTGGAAATTCCACTGAACGTTACTCTAGTTTGCAATTATCAGTCGCCAGGGGTCACTGTTTACATGCATGAAAACTCATCTAAAAGTGTTCTCGATGCCTATTACACTAATGGTAGTCTGGCAGCAAACTCGACTTATAATGGGTCTGCTTTCAAAGCGTGTCCTATACTCATGTCAATAAAAGGGAACATAGAAGCCTTGGTTAACAACAGCTGACCAAGTCTTTCTGTACACTATGTAGGTATCTCTCTATCAACTATATCGAATTTTGTAAGAACAGTTTTTGCCTTTCTTAGAGTGGCACTGTCACTTTTGGCGTAGAATATAAAAGTTAATATGGTTGGAATAGTAAGCGACAGGCTACACTACCAGTAACTTTAGTATATAGCCCCGCATCCCTCTGATTTTAATAAGCGCGTTTCACAGCGCGCTTGCCTAGAACTTCTTCAGCAAAGAATGCTAATACAAAAATCACAAGGAACGCAGCGGCACCGGCATAGAAGGAATAGTTGAAGGCTTTCGCCAAAGGAAGCGCGGTGGGTATTCCATGTATTATATAAGTCGCCGTGAAAGTGGATATTAATGAACCAGCTATCGGTGCACCCATACCGCTTCCCATATTCCTAAAGACGGTATTTAGAGATGTGGCGAGCCCCATTTCGTGCGGGTCTACGGATAAGACCAGTAGGTTTTGTATTGCTACTTGTAGAATCGCTATGCCAACGGCGGCCAATATGAGATATTCTGCCAACCCTAAAGCAGTGGTGGCAGTGGGCATAAGCAGGAATCCCAATGCCCCTACTAGCGCGCCGAGCATTAGAAAACGCTTTATACCAAATCTGGACAAAAGTATACCTAGTGGATAAGCAAGAACAAGTATCGTCACAGCCATAGGGAGAAGGTAAAGTCCGGTGGTAAGTATATCATATCCGAATCCCCCTGGTGCGGGTAACTCCATCTTGTATGATATAGCTTGGAACACAAGAAACATCGAAACCCCAGTTGCTAATATCATTATATTTGAGATTAGTACGTTCCTGTGCTTAAGCAGCTTTATATTTAGTATCGGCTGCGTGCGGTGTTTTTCCACAAAAGCCAGAGGTATTATGGCGAGCATACCACCTACTATTAGCCCTACAATAGCCAACGACGTCCATCCCCATGTCTCACCTTCGGATAAGCCAAGCACTATCGCGGCCAGTGATATGCCCAACCAAGCTGCACCAAGATAATCAAGTTTGACGTTCGGGTCCCTATATCGCGATTCGCGTCCTATTAAGTATATCAATATCGTGAGCCCTATTATGAACGGAAAACCTATGTGATAATTTGCTTGCCATCCGAAATAGTTGGCGATATATGCTCCCCCTACTAGACCAATCGATAGGCCTGCGCCGAACATGCCTGCTATAAGGCCTTGAGCTCTGGGGACAAGCTCTCGAGGAAATTCTTCCCTGACAAGGCTGAACGCAAGAGGGAATATACTAAGGCCAATTCCCTGGAACATTCTTGATATTAGGAGAATATGATAAGAAGAAGCGAAAGACGTAACCCCTACCATAGAGACGTAGGCTATCAGCACATAGATCAGTATCCTCTTCTTACCGAACATGTCCCCTAGTTTTCCTATTATAGGGATTATGGCAGTACCAAAAACAAGGTAAAGTGATATTATAAGGCTAGCTTGCGCGCTGTTTATGTGGTATTGACTGCTTATTGATGGCAGAGACGGTGCCAGCATTATGTCTATATACATTACAAAAGCAGCTAGAACGGCAAAAAGCACAAGCATCTTGTATGAATAAGACTTATCATAACCTTTCCATGTATGACTTTGATATTTCATCCGTCTACTAATGGGTTTTTATATTTAAGTGTTGTTACCCA
Organism: Nanobdellota archaeon; assembly: GCA_021802105.1. Classification (GTDB taxonomy): domain Archaea; phylum Nanobdellota; class Nanobdellia; order Parvarchaeales; family Parvarchaeaceae; genus Parvarchaeum. The sequence goes on from JAKAAW010000008.1 coordinate 9,926, forward strand.
TAAATTTACGCTTCTCTATTACTTTACTGAATCGTCGAACCTTTCATAAAGTTTTTATAAAGTGCAAGCGTGAGAACCCACGATTTTAATAGTTGTATGAAAGTGAACTCAGAAATGGAAAACATAAATAGCAAAAAAGTTAAAATAACGATATGCTGACGGTATACAGGTTCAAACTGTATCCAAACGAGGAACAGGAAGAAACATTTTCCAAGTACTTCAGCTACAATAGAGTAGCGTGGAACAAAGCTCTAGAGTTGAGAGAAATCCATTACCGTTCAACAACTATACTATTTGTAGGTTACATATGGCGAGCATGAGAATACTGGACTTAGTGTACAGACCGGTAAGAATATACCTTAAAGAGCCCTTTGTAATAGCCAACGAGAACTATTCATACTGCGATGTTATGGTAATTAAAATAAAGACCGATGGGTTTGAAGGTGTAGGCGAAGCGGCACCGGATGAGGTAGTGACCGGGGAAAACATAAAGACGGTCTTCAGAGCGTTAGGAAAGTTAAAAAAAACACTTGTCAAAAGCCACGTTGATGATATAGGAGAGACCATGTACAAACTGGGCGAAATCCTTCCTCTAAACAGAACTGCAAAAGCAGGCGTTGATATAGCACTTTACGACGCAATGGGAAAACACACTGGTAAGAGCGTCAGCAGGCTTCTCGGCGGCAGAAAGCTCAGGATGGAGACGTCTGTAACGATAGGTATAACCAGATTGGAAGACTCAGTTATGGAGGCGGTGCGCTATAAGAGAGACGGTTTCAAGGTGTTGAAAGTGAAGGTAGGACTGGATGCCTGTGAAGATGAGAGAAGACTCAGGCTGATAAGAGAAGCCGTTGGGGAACGAATAAGAATTATTGTCGACGCTAACCAAGGCTACAGCGTGAAAGAAGCGATTTCGTTTACTAAGAGAACCAGAGATATAGGGATAAATTTTGTCGAGCAGCCTGTGAGAGCAGACGATCTGAAAGGCCTGAAGGCTGTCAGAGACGCAAGCGACATACCCATTATGGCTGACGAATCGCTTAATAGTCCCGAAGACCTTGCTAGGATAATAAAGATAAAAGCAGCTGACATGATAAACATAAAATTAATGAAAGTAGGAGGAATATCAGCAGCATTGGAGATGGCAAGGACTGCAAAGGAGAACGGGATAATGGTAATGACCGGTTGTATGGACGAGACAAAGGTCGGAATAACTGCAGGGATGCATTTTTCCACCGCAAGTAGCGGAGTCGACCTAGTTGATTTGGACTCCTACTTAAGCCATAGGAACGAGATAGCCGTTGGCGGTGTGGCAACAATTAAAGGCGTCAATAGAATCTACAATGAACCAGGGCTGGGTTTGATGCTGAAAGAAGGAGTTCTTTGACACGTTTTATGAATTTTTAAAGCTTATAAACGAGCTGGCTCCTATATTATACTATATAATGATTGCTGTGAGCCTAGTAAGCTCGCATTAATTGATAAAGTAGTATCAAAATATCACCATTTCAGTCATTGATAGGGCACAATAGCTCTTTTTTGGTAGATATTCTGGTAGAATTGGAGGTTAAAAATATGGCAAAAATAGGACCAGCTTCGTTTAAGTATGTCCTCAGGGCAAAGTTCACAGTTGAAAGTCTCGTGGACAAGCCGGACGTTATAGGGGCAGTATTTGGTCAGACAGAAGGACTTTTAGGTGAGGAATTAGACCTTAGAGAAGCACAAAAGAACGGAAAAATCGGCAGGATAAACGTTGAGAGCACATCATCCGGCGGTAAAACAACAGGGGAGATCATAATTCCGACGTCTCTGGATATAGCAGAGACAGCTCTTGTGGGCGCAGCTATAGAGACGATCGACAGGATAGGCCCGTCAAAGGCCAAAGTGACGGTAAGTGGTATAGAGGACGTAAGGGTCTCAAAAAGGGAGTACATAATGAACAAGGCACTTCAGCTTCTCAATGAGGCGCTTAAAGCAAGCGCTGTAGACACAACCGAACTGCTGCAGAAACTCTATGATGAGGTTAGGCAGAAAGAACTTATAGAGTACGGGTCGGAGAAGCTGCCGGCCGGGCCGGAGATAAACGACTCTGATGAGATAATCGTAGTGGAGGGGCGTGCGGACGTAATGAACATGCTTAAGCACGGTTTCCCGAACGTGATAGGAATGAACGGCACTAACATACCTAAATCTGTAATAGACCTTAGCAGAAAGAAGACTGTAACTCTGTTCGTTGACGGTGACAGAGGAGGGGATATGATAGTAAACGCATTCCTCCAGCTGGGTCACGCGGATTTTATAGCAAAAGCGCCTAGTGGCACGGAGGTAGAGGAACTTTCGAAGAAGGAGATTAATCAGTCCCTTAGGGCGAAAGTACCTGTCGAAGATTACGAGCCGGGCGCGAGAAGAGGCGAGCCCTCGCATGAGAGGAGCCCTGCCCCTGTAAGCAGACAGGCTGTGAACGTTCCACAGGATATAAAAGACAAGTCCCTTGGTCTTGTAAATGAAATAATAGGAACAAGAGGCGCTTTTCTCGTCAATGATAAATTTGAAATAGTCGGCAAGATACCCTACAAAGAGGTAGAGGCCGCTATTCTCAACATAGAGAACATCTTCATGATAGTTCTTGATGGAGTCATAACCGACGAGATTGCCAAAGCGGCGGAACAGAATGACATAAAATATGTCATCGGAAGCAGGGTGAGCGGTAACAGTGCCACCGTGCAGCTCGCATCTTACGAAGATATAGGCTATAGGTACAAGTAAGAATAAAGATGGCAACTTTCATATACACGCACAAGGCAGACTGTGACGGAGTCTGTTCAGCGGCCATACTTGAAAGGTATGTCGATCTGGAAAACGTAGATAGCCGTGTGGACTTCATAGATTATGGCGCACTAGCGCAGAAAGCTTTCTCAAGAATAGAAGGGCTTGCACATGGCTCAGAAGTGATAATAGCCGATTTTGGCTGTGACATATCGCTACTACCGGCTGCTGAGCGGGCCATCTCTTCTTTAAACAAGAGAGGAGGGAAGCTCGTGTGGCTCGATCATCATAAATGGGATGAAGAGTCAGTAAGACGTTTATCCCCTCTTGCAAAGGTAAGGTTGTCTAAATCCGATGAACTGTGTGGTGCAGAGTTGTCATATCTAGAATATATGGGCGATGACGAGCTTTCAAGGCGGCTCGCAGCGATAGGGAGAGATTCCGACATTGACATGTGGAAAACGAATCCTCCTTCCCCATCGTACGCGCTGACTAAGCCGCTCGCAGATTTGATAACGTATTACAACTATCTGGCCAATGACGATGATGACAAGAGAAGGGGGCTTCTCCTCTCACTAGTACGCAAACTTTCAGATGCGCCTCTCGACAGGATAGTCGGCAAAGATTTCGACAATCCATTTTGGGACAATGAGATGCAAAAAGACTTTAGTGAATACAAGAAGCTCGAGACATCAAAACTTGAGGAATGCCTGGGCAGTGCGGAAACATTTAAGGCAGGAGATTACACTTTCGTCATAGGGATTTCCGATAGAGTCCTTTCTACAACAACTGTGGGAAACGCCCTTCTTAACAGATACAATGCTGATGCGTCGTTTGTCGTAAGGGAGACTGGTCTTATTTCGATAAGAAGAAGCACTGGCAGATACAGTATAAAGTGCGATGAGCTCGCAAAATTATTTTCTGGTGGAGGACACGAATACGCAGCAGGTGGAAAGTTAGGATACGAACTGAAGGACCTGGAAGCCGTAAAGCTGGCCAAAAGCGAGATAATCAAAAATGTTTCCACCCATTACAACGCGTGATTAGACCAGCCTGCAAAACAGAAAGAAATATAAAATACTACATTCATAACTGATTGATTAACGGAAAATTTCCTAGCAATATGGAAGAATTTATAGTTGTTGAACAGAGTAAGACACCGGACGGTAAGGCATTTATAAACGCCGCAGTGAACTTCGTAAGACCTACTTATATAAAGGTGAATACAGACATACAGCTCAAATTTGATGACAGGATACAGGTAGACGAAGAGAAAAATGTGATAAAAGACGGACAAAAAATAGGGGCGTTGATGCAGACAAAGACTGACGCGGATATCATAATAAGCACGGAGTATGACATAAAGTATACAGGAGGTTACAGCGTAGACGGTAAGAAGATCTACATCGATAGAGATTTCCCGAAGCAGCTATCCATAGGTGACAAGACGATAGACTGCCTCGCTTCCATAGGATTGCACCATGAACTTGTGGAGAAGTGGCTGATAGATGATACTTACACGTATCCGTATGCTCATAAGATAGCTACTATGGTCGAGAGAGCCTATGTCGAGAGCCAGGGCGTAACATGGGATGAATATTCAAAGGAGGTCAACAAGAACCTGTCTATAGTATCCTCAAAGAAAGCAGAGAGAAGCCCGGTGGACCTTGATATGTCCCCTTACGTTTACGACAGAGACATAGGGGTGATCAGCGAGATACGGAAAAGCCAGTTGGAATGATTTAGTCAACTACCTTTTCAAGGAGCTCAACATATGGTTCTTCTGATGAGAGCCTCATTCTTGCGTTAAGAGGGATAAGCATCTGCTCGCTACTGTGTCCAAAAGGAAGACCGAATATTGACGGTTTGTTCAGCTCATTCATATAATCCTCTATCACTTCTTCTATGGCCGGCATCGGCTCGTCTGTAAGTGGGATATCAGTGAAATCACCGAATGCGAAACCGTTGAATTTCTTAAGCATCTTTGACAGTTTTAACCCGAATAGATACCTGTCTATGTCAGCCGCGGTAGTTCCCGTGTCCTCCATAAAAAGAATTTTTCCATCCGGTTCCGGCATGTATTCCGTCCCTATAAGGGAAGCAACTGGTGACATGCACGTTCCCATGCTGATACCTTCCGTTTTACCCGGCACGGCGTATTTTATGACGCTGTTTATAGTGCTGCTTATATCGAGCGAATCACCGCTCAGGACGCTTAGGAACTGCCTGAAGGAGTTCTTCTTCATCTCGTCGACATCTACGCTTGGCATAGGTCCGTGGAATGTTATCAGCCCTGTGAGCTTGTTTATGGCAAGATGCAGTGCCGTTATATCGCTGTAACCAACAAATATCTTTGGATGGGTTTTTATCAAGTCATAATCAAGGTACTGCAGTACCCTTATGGAACCATACCCTCCTCTCGCAGAGAATATTGCATCAACTGAATCGTCCTTGAAGGCGTCCATAAGCTCCTCTGCCCTGTCCTTATCAGGTGCCGCAAGATCCCCTTTCTGGGCGAGTCTTCTGATGTTCTTTCCCAGAGTCACGTTATACCCGAGGGTCTTAAGTATTGATATGCCTTTAGATAGCCCTTTTATATCAGCGGCGCTGGCAGGAGTGACTATCCTTATATTATCTCCCTGTTTAAGTCTCTGAGGTCTTATTACTGTTCTCATACATAGTCTATGATAGACAGGTCTATTTTAACCTTTTTTTAGCCCCACACGTCGTGTTTTATATGGCCTCTATCAGCAGGTACGCCCATAGAGGTAAGCAGTTCCGTCATTGATACATTAAACTGGCTGGATCCGCATAGATAAACAGTCCTGTCCTTTATGTCCGGCGCATATCTTTTTATTTTGTCCTCGTTTATCCTGCCCTTTTCGCCTTCCCATTCCTGTCTAGTGAGCGTGACTACAACTTTAGCCACTCCATTCAAATCAAATCTTTTCAGCTCCCTAGCGCATATCACATCCTTGTCCGTCTTTACGCTGTAGATCAGTACTATATCCTCGTCTATGCCGTTTTTCTCAATGTACTTAAGCATGGACATGAACGGCGCTATGCCAGTGGCAGCAGCAAGAAAAAGTGATTTCTTGTTATACCCCGGGACGTATTCAAAATTCTTACCTAGCGGCATGCTTATATTATAAATGTCCCCTGCTTTTGCTTTCTCAAGTATCGATGTCAGCTTGCCCCCTACCATACCTATATAAAACTCCATAGTGTCTGAACCAGGAGCCGAGCCTATAGAATAAGGTCTTTGCACATCTATCTTGGAACCGTCTGAGCTGTATCCTATCTCGACGAACTGTCCAGGTTTGAATGTCAATTTCTCCCCTATATCGGATTTAAACCTCATTTTTTTTACAGTTGGAGTCTCGTACACCGTCTCTACAAGCCGGTAGGGTCTTTTTATCCCTGCATTTATCTCAGACCCGTGGCCATTAAGAATGTCCTCGATGATTCTGTTCATAACACATTCACTGAATATTGGAATTATTACAATGATTATACACGCACATCGAATATATAGGTGCGATTCGCTGCCGAAAAACGATTTTAAACACTCGTTGCCTATACTTCTTGATATATGGTCAGTCATAATAGGGCAAAAAGGCGTTCAGGTACGCATACACTATACGACGGTAAGCTGATACGTTCTAATAGAGTCATATGGTTCAGCCCTATAATGATAATATTTTTCCTGCTTTGGGTGGCTTTCATACTTCTAATTTTAGCCGAAACGTCGGTGCGCGGTCTGTTCTGGCCAGGTATCACAATGGGACAGGACATTCTGGCAGGGGTATGGGCCGCGTGGGGAATAGCATGGGTCATACTGGCAGTAACGGCGTTCTCTTACTGGAAGATGAGAAAATGGCACGTCGGCAGCATAAGCTACGATGGAAAAGATGTGTTCTTATACAAGCTTAAAAAGAGGCTTGCCAGGGGTGAGATCTCTCTGAAAGAGTACAGGGAGATAGTTAGGGAACTACGCAGACGCTGAAAAATAAAGAGCGTAGGTAACTATTTAAGCGAAGTTATCATTAACATATAGTCATAAAATCTTATGGAATACAAACTTGTAGGCATAAATGAATTAAGGAAAGGCGACACTATACTTGTAGACGACCAGTTTATATGCAAGATAGCCGATATCGCACTCAGCGCTCCAGGTAAGCACGGTCACGCAAAAGCGAGAATAGAGGCAATAGGACTCTTGGACAGCAAGAAGAGAGTCTTTGTTATGTCAGCTGAAGACCGTGCAAAGATACCTATAATAGAGAAGAGAACAGCCCAGGTCATAAGCATTGGCGGTGACAAAGTCCAGCTTATGGATATGGAATCTTATGAGGTTTTCGAAACGGATATTCCAGAGGAACTGAAGGCAAAGCTCGTCGAAGGAGTACAGGTGACCTACTCAGACATGATGGGCCAGAAAGTGATTAAAAGCGTAAAGTAGACAAACTTGTAAATATTACACAGTTCTTTGTATCTTGTTGGAGTTTTCTCTAATTATTTATACTAGAATCCTTCTATCATTAATGTATGGCTTCTTCATCCAACGGTAAAAGATCCGAACTGGAGGAAACTCTTGCTAGGACGCATGACCCAGTGTTTGTGAGGTTAATATCAAATCTTAAGAAGGAAGTTTCTAGATTAGAGGCTATAGGAGAGGGCATTGAATCCTCTGATGCACAAGCGATGAGAGAGACTTCTAATATTCGGGAGAACATCTCAAAACTGTCTGGAAAATTGGAGAGATACTCCCACAGAAAGCTGTTGGGAAAACTACTCTGCGAAGTTGCCGAGGAGACTGGGTTCCATTACAATGATGCATTTTCCATTAAACACTACCAAGTGAAAGAACTTGAGTTTGAGGATTCCCAAGCGGAATATGATAAGAAGAAGGACAAGATCATAATCAAGAAAGCCGTGATTGACAGTTTTGGAGGGGAGCTGGCAATGCCACTTTACTTCGAGCCACTGGAGGAGGATGAAGACAAGAGCGAAAAAGCAGGAGAACCAGATGAACTTTATTACAGTGAGATCGTAGACGAAAAATTCATAAAAAACCTTATCAGGCATGAGGAAACACACAGGCAGGTAGCGCACATGTCAATAGAATATGGACAGCCACAGATGGCAAGTGACGACCATGACGAGCTGTTTTTCCACATTTTTAAGATGTTAGGTGGAAATGTATCCGACGCATACAGTATGGTCGGTGGTACGTCTGCCATGATAGCCTACAAAGAATTCGCAAGTGAACTAAAGGCGAGACTCACCAGCAGTAAGGACATCTTCTTGATAAACAAAGGAAGTCCCAACTACCCTAAATACAAATACTTAATGGATGGCATAGAGAGGTACAATCTCGCCAAGGGCACCAGAAAGCTAAGGATTCTGGACACTGATGGGAACCTTGAAGTTATAAAAGATGGCAAAAGGTATAGAGTAGATATAGACACGGATTTTCAGTCGCACCACGCTAAAGTAAATTACCTTCCGCTCTAAGAACGTGAATAAACCGATCATCTTCTTTTGAGTAAATTGTACACGTGCAGAACTGGATGAATTTTCCTTTTAAGCGACTTTCTTTTGAACTTCTTGTTCAAATAATCTATCGCTGATACATCGGCTTGCTCAAGGCTAAAATCCGAAGACTGCACATCATCAACAGCATGTGCCGGAGTCGAGGCTTTTGGTATAGCTACTACCTCATCTTTACTTATAAGCCAGTTAAGTGCTACCTGCGCAGCTGTTTTCCCGTACTTTTTACCTATGTTAGAAAGCACGTCTGTTAGCTTTTTGTATTTCGGCTTGAACAACACACCCTTGCCAAATGGGCTGTATGCTATCAACGTCACGTGTTCCTTCTGCAAGTAAGGGAGAAGCTCAGCCTCTGGATCCCTAACAAGTACACTGTACTCAACCTGATTGGATACGATATCATATTTACTCAGAGAATTCTGCGCCTCTATGAACTGTTTTTTGTCGAAATTGCTTACGCCTATATACCTCACCTTCCCATCATCGACCAGCTTTTCCATGGCGCGCATAGTCTCTTTTATGTCAACTGATTTGTTAGGCCAGTGTAGCTGGTACAATCCTACCTGTTTTACCCCAAGTTTTTGGAGGCTGCCGTCACACGCTTTTATTACATCATCATAATGGAAGTGGTTCGTCCATACCTTTGTTGCGATGAACGCATTCTCATTCTTTATAGCTTCTCCCACGAGAGGCTCTGTACCGTATATCTCCGCTGTGTCGATGAAGTTCACTCCTAAGGAAAGGGCTGTCTTAATCGCACTTATCTTATCGTCTGTCCTCTCCCCTAAGTCCCAGCTTCCGAGTCCTATAACAGATATCTTCTCCCCAGTTTTACCGAGTTCCTTGAAAATCATAATATACAATACAAATTATACATATTAATTATTAAACAAGTCCGCCGGGATCCCCTTCTGGAGGATAGAGCTTGAATGCGGCAAAGTATATACATAAGAAATAAAAAACACGCTTAAAAAGCAGGTCTAAGTAGGCTAGGTATAGTACTCCCAGTCCTAGAAAACCAGGTAAACTCTCTTTTGAACAAACGGGCTCAGTGCAACATAAGACTTAATCGGAAATCAGTCAGTCAAAGGTCGGGCGGTATGCACGCAGAGGATGACAAATTTTTACGGAGAAGCGTAATCTGCATGCTGGATAGTGGTTTACTAGAAAATAGTATACTAGCTGCAGGTCGCCGCGTCCAGATTGTTCCACACCGTGCCATTCTGTGAAGTGTAGCTGCATGTGGATATTGGTTTACCACCGTAAGGATCATAACAGTGGTATATAGTACCGTTATAATCAAGTGTCTTCGTACAGAAATACGTGTTTGAAGGAATGTTGTTTAAGGAAGCTGGCTGTCCGCAATAAGTCGCGCAGTTGAAAACAAAGCTAGACATTGCCGTACTAGGAGGAGTTGGCGTTGAAGTGTGAAGTATAGGTATTATTATGAAGATTATAGCGAATACCAGTATGACTATCGACATTATTATCAGAACCATTGTAGACGTCGGCAACCCTTGACCTTTCATATCTTATATTTTGCAAGCGCCTTTTTTATAGTTTCGAGCCCGACCATCGCACACCCTATTCTAGAAGTGCTTATATGTTCTATCCCTATGAGCTTCTTTATATCATCAAGACCCAGCTTTTTCACGTCTTCTATGTTTTTTCCCACTGCATATCCACAGAGTTTGGATATCGAGACTGTAGAGATTATACAGCCATTGCCTTCGAAGGAGACGTCTCTTATCCTGTCTCCATCCAGTTTTATGTATACATTGAATGAGTCGCCGCAGGATGTCGAATAGCCTTCTTCAGACAGGTCAAAAGCTTCCGGCTTACCCTTGTGTTCAGGATCCTTATACAGGTCTATAAAGTCGTAATATTTCTCTTCATCCATACATCTTAGTTATATTCTTAAGCTCGGATAGAAATCTGTCAATCTCCTCTTGTGTGTTGTACAGGTAAAGACTGGCGCGCGCAGTCCCTCCAACAGCGTGTAGCTTATCCTCAACCAGCGGCTGAGCGCACTGGAATCCGGAGCGGACAGCTATCCCTTTCTTGTTGAGAAGGTACGCTACATCGTGTGAATGCGCGTTCTTTACTGTGAAAGAAAGTATCGGACCGCGTTCATGGCTCCTTCCACTGTAAATATGTACGCCATCGATTCCTTTAACGCCATCGTAAAGATAATCCGTAAGCTCTTTGTCGTGGGCCGCTATTCTGTCCATGCCTATAGAGTTGAGGTAATCGACTGCCAGTCCTAGTCCGTACGCCCCTTCTATATTTTGTGTGCCCGCTTCAAAGAAACCAGGCATATCAGCGTATTTTATAGAATCCATTTTCACGTTGGAGATCATCTCCCCACCTGTCAAAAACGGCTTCTCTCTCCCGAACACTCTTCTGTTGACGTACAAAACTCCTATTCCAAACGGACCAAGCATCTTATGCCCAGAGAAGGCCAGAAAATCAGGATTTATCTTTTTTACGTCTATTTTCATGTGCGGAACCGTCTGCGCCGCATCTATTAAAACCATAGCGCCACTATCATGCGCAAGCTTGGATATCCTTTCCGCGTCGGTAATCGTGCCTGTGACGTTTGATCCGTGCGTGAACGCTACCAATTTAGTGCCCTCGCTTACGCTGTTAAATCCCCCCATATCCAGCTCGAAATTCTGGTCTATATCTACGAGGTCAACGCCAACTCCTTTATCTCTAAGCCTGAGCCAGGGTATCAGGTTAGAATGGTGCTCTAGATACGTTGTGAGTATATGGTCTCCTTTGTCGAAAGGCAACGCGAAGGAAACAAGATTTATGGCTTCAGTGGCGTTTTTTACGAAAACTATCTCATCTGGATAAGCGTTTATGAATTTTGCGATCTTCCCCCTTGCGGACTCGTACGCCTCATTTGCTTCTTCAGCAAGCCTGTGTATGCTCCTTATTGGATTTGCATTTATGTTCTCGTAGAAGTATTTTATCCCGTCTATCACTTGTCTGGGCCTCTGTGAAGTGGCGGCGTTGTCAAAATACACTAACTGATTGCCTTCAATTTTCTTGGATAGAATTGGGAAATCCTCCCGCACTCCTCTTATATCAAAATCTGCCATTTAACTATATATTGATACCAAGCAGTATTTAAGATTTAATTGTCTCCGCGGCGATCAGATTGCAACGTGCAGATATAGGGACGCCCCATATCCGACGAAAAAGGTTACTGCGGCAGCAGCTAAGCTTAAACCTACCGATTGTGTTATGTACTTGCCAACGTTCTCGTTCGAATTTATCGCAATAAGATCAGATATTATGGCTATAGCTATCCCTGCCAGTACAACCGAGATTATAAGGTTCATGTACGGATTAACATTTGTCACTATGCCGACAAGGAAGCTTAGGAGAGGTATAACAGCCCCGAGTATATAGAAAGCCCCAACGTAAAATGCGTCCTTCATAGGATTTGCATCAACCGTTGACCTGCTGTATATCTTTCCACTACCTTTTAGAAATTTCATTAACGGGTTGTCCTTCTCTTTTTCAAGGACCTTATATACTGGATCCTTGAACATCTTAAGTTTGGATATCAGTTCGTTTATGCCTTTATTAAAGTTCCTGTAATTTTCCGAGTGTTTCTTCAAGTCCTCTACAAGACGTTCCTTTGCGACCTGCAACTCCAGTTCGAGCCTGTTAAGGTTATTTGTCTCGATGTCTCTCTCCGATTTTGACGACAGATAAGCCCCAACCGCCATCGATATGGTACCGGATATGCCGACGATAGAACCAGCTATAAATATCAGAAGATTGTTGTGGAGGACTCCAGTGAATCCCGCGACGGCGGCAAGCACTTCTACAAGACCGTCGTTCATCCCAAACACAACATCTCTTATGTTTGCGAGTATCCCATTTCCCCCTTCTTTCTTTAGAAGCCTCTCCTGATAAAGTTCCTCTACAAGATAGTTGACTATCTGGGTCCTGTACTTGCTAGGGATACTCGAGAAAACCTTTGATAAATCAGATATTTTTCTATTCTCTATTGAGTTCACTATACTTATAGTCAGTCCTTTACCGAAAATTTTTCTCACAAATACCAAAGACGCTACGTTCAGAGCGTGGGTGTGTTTTGTAGCAGGTAATCTCATTTCTGATCCGAGCGTTTTCCAGATCTTAAGGTGCTTCTTGTCGATTTCTATAAGCTCCTTAAGTTTGGCCTTAAGTTGCCTGTCTCTCTCTATTTTGTATAACTCAGAGTATATACTATAAGCCAGTATCTCTGAATCTAGAACTTTCAAAAGCAGTTTTTTTGTGTCCATCGTCTACTCACAGTGAATGCGTAGGTATTATCCGGTTAATGGATGTGTAGGTTTCGCTTTCTCATAGAAGCTCTTGTAGCTGCGCCATATCGTCTCGCCAGATTCCTTTGATACAACATCAGTTACTTGACTAGGGTTCATGAATATATTATTGCTTGCGCCCTGTATTATACCATTGAATCTGACCACAACGAAATCGTCCTCCTTGACTGAAGCGTTACCAATCTCACAGGTTATTATATTGTTGTCCCACATCTCTATTGCTGCCTTATTCTTGTGGTCGAAATTTTTACCATTCTTGGTGTTTATTATCTTTATTATCCTTCCTATATGATAGAACCTAAGCTCTTCGTTCTTTTCCATAGTATCTATTGTTCTGTACACTATAAATTCATTTTACTTTGTGTTTGTTTTTAAACCTACAGGCAGTAAGATTACAGTAAGTATGAGTAAGGAAGGACAGGATATAATTATCGAAGTGTTCTCGATTTTAGCGATAACGACACTGCTAGCGATACTGGCTTATTATATCGTTACAGCCGGATACGGCACGGGAACGCCTTATGTTTCAGTCCTTAACTTTTCACAGCCTCTAGGTCCGTTAAAAGTAACTTCTATAAACTACAGTTTTGACCCCGGGACAGGGCAGCTGCAACTTGCCTTCCAGCTAAGAAACAATGGGAGTTCTCCGATAGAGTATCAAGGTGGCTGCACGTCCCCCTTTAGAGGGGTTGTGTTGCCAGTTTACACCGCTAATGTCACTGTCATAAAAGGAGTTGCTTCGTGCGATGTTATAACGCAGAATGTGTTGCTGCCTGGCGCAAACGGTGCGGCGGTATGGCCATATTCTCCCAGTATAATCACAGTGCTAGGCAGCGGAGAATTTAATGTTAATCTCACCCTTTATTTTGGTTATGCATCGAAGGTCCCTGGAATTTCGTGCGTGAGGGGTAATTGCTCCGGCCCAGTCTACGCAGCGAACGGAACGTATTCTAGAGAAAGAATCAACGTAGTTTTGTCGTCGTATCGCTAAGTGCTGTCTTTGCACTAATCGGCACATTCGCGATGGTAAACAATGCACTTTATACTTAAGGATTGCGGAGAATAAACAAATAGGTTTAACAAATGAAATTTCGCCAGATATAGATAAATTATTTTACAGTCGTTCAGATCAAAAATGACAAAATATAAACTGTTTCTGATGGCACAATCCTAAAAATCAGGCGATTTACTCTACAAGCTTGCTAGGCTTCCACTGTCGAATTATTGCAGCTCACCCCTTTCGATGCGCAACTACAGGAAACACTAAATATCTAAATATTATTAAGGAAAGGTATTAATACCTTAAGGGATTATGATATTTATGGAATTAAAAGCGTACATCGATGAAGATGTTGGTATTAAAATGAGAGAACAGGCGGCAAAACGTTTTGGTTATTTTAAGGGGTCTATAAGCAAAGCAGTAGAAGAGGCACTCATTCAATGGCTAAGCAAAAACGAGCAACTAGAAAAAAGATTAAAAAGCCTACTGGAAAAAGCAACTGAAGATCCTAACGTTATCGCAGTTTTGTTGTTTGGAAGTTTTGCTACAGGTAAAACGAATTATAGAGACGTGGACCTATCCTTCCTATTGGCCCCGGGGAAAAATGAACTTTCTACATTATCACGGTATGAAGATTTCAGAGAAGATCCAAAATTCGATATTTCATGTTTGAATTCTCTCGCAATAAACGTCAGAAAGGAAGTATTGGGTAGCGGCAAAGTACTTTTATGCAAGGACAAGTCAAAGCTCTATGACCTTATGATTAAGACGTTAAAAGAATATGAAGATTTTAGACATGTTTATGAGTTGATGCTTTATGAAAGAAACAAGTAGGATTGAAGAGAAATTGGCAGATATAAAGGAATATCTAAATGAACTCAATGGTAGGCTGCCGAGTACGTTCGAAGGCTACAAGCGCGCCGACTTGATGTTAAAAAGAACAGTCGAGAGGAACTTGCAGCTAATCAACGATAGCGAAATAGATGTTCTGGCTATTCTTGTAAAGTTAAAAGAACTCTCGATAGCGGTAAGCGAGGAGGCGCTTATAGACAGATTCAATAAGCTATTAAGCAAGAGAGTCGTGGCTCACTTGAAAGAGTTCAGAAGGCTCAGGAATATGCTGACGCACACGTATAAAAATGAAAATTATGACGAATTAGTTTTTGATTCCACGAAGAAATTGGATGAAGTGCGTGATTTTATAAGAGACGTCAATAATCTGATAAAGGACCGCCATTAAAGGTTGCAGGCCTGGAATTGATATAACAAGGAATGCAATTCGAACTACTGTGTAGGGCAGTTAAGCTTTTAAAGCTAAGCGTTCTTAGTAATACGTGATAGCGTTAATAGGCCGGCGGCAAATCCCGTTCCCATTTCGAACACGGAAGATAATCACCGGCGCGTCTTACGACTATTCCGTAAAAGGGAGAAAGTAAGTGGATGCTATCACTTAACATTTAAATACACCTAGGTTATTGATGAAGTAATATGCAGAATAACAAGCCAGTACAAAAAGGTCCAGCAGTGCAGCAGAGCAGACCACAGCCAGAAGGCGAGAGAAGGATAATAAGGATCGCGGATACCGATATAGACGGCAGTAAAGAACTGAAGGATGCTCTCAGGCTTATAACAGGTATAGGATTCTCATTCGCAAACGCTATAGTAAAATCTATAGGAGTCAACGGTGAAAAGAAACTCCAGGATCTTAGCGGTGAAGAATTAGATAAGCTAAAGAACGCTATGAAGAATCCTCACTCAGCCGGTGTACCCGGGTGGATGTACAACTGGAGGCGGGATGAAACAACAGGTCTTGATGTCCATCTTATAGGCAATGAGTTGAAATCGAAGCACACACTGCACATACAAGAGATAAAGACAAGTCGCTCTTATCGCGGGTATAGGCACTCTTTCAATTATAAACTTAGGGGACAGAGAGTCAAATCGAGAGGGGCTAACTTTAAAGGTCGCGTCGGAAGCACGCTTGGAGTTACCAAGAAATCGGCTGCAGCTCCTGCTGCAAAATCGGCAGCGAAGTGATAATATATGGGAACAAGTAAAAAACAATCAAAAAAGTACAAGTCTCCTCTTAGGATATGGGAGAGAGCAAGGATAGATAGGGACGAGCAGCTTAGGAGAAAATACGGTTTTAAGAACAAGAAAGAGCTGTGGAAAGTCGAATCCAAACTTAGAAACATCAGAAAGAGAGCGAGAGACCTCGTAGGTCTTAAAGCGCTAAATCTTGGTGAGGAGGAAGAAAAGGAATTCATAAGAAAACTTCACTCGCTCGGTCTTGTAAATGAGAATGCGACAGTGGACGATGTTCTGGACCTTGCACTAGAGAACTTTTTGGACAGGAGACTTCAGACTTTTGTGCTTAAAAAAGATATGGCAAGAAGCATAAGGGAAGCGAGACAGATAATAACACACCGGCACATCGAGGTTGATGGAAAGATAGTAGACACCCCGAGTTATCTTGTGCAAAGAGACCAGGAGGAGAAGATATCATTCTCAAAGAAATCACCCATAGCATCATCTAGTCATCCTATAAGAAGTAGAGCTGATAAATCAGAGTAATATGGAAAGAGGAAAAGCGGGAGTAATTCACATCTATTCTACGATGAATAATACTATAATACATGTTACAGATATAAGCAACGCGCATACTTTCGCGATAAGAAGCGGCGGTTCACAGGTAAAAGCAGACAGACTAGGATCGTCTCCTCGTGCCGCTATGGATGCTGCAAAAAGGATAGCAGAGGACATGTTTGCGAAGGGTGTATCCGCTGCTCACGTAAAGATACGTGCCGCTGGAGGGATAGGCTCAAAAACAACAGGACCTGGTGCTAGGTCTGCAGTCAAGGCCCTTGAAAGGGCGGGAGTGAGGATACTCAGCGTTGAGAACGTAACACCCGTGCCGCATGACGGCTGCAAGAGAAAAGGTGGAAGAAAGGGGAGGAGAATGTAAGTATGGAAGCATCTATAATAAAAGCTGACGGGAATTCTTCGTTTTTGCTTTCAGGGTTTAAATTGTCGCTTATAAATGCCTTAAGGCGTGCGATAATAAACAGCGTAGAAACTTTGGCTATTGAGGATATAACTATATTCAAGAACACGAGTTCTATGTATGATGAAGTTCTTGCCTCTAGATTAGGTCTCGTGCCTATCAAAACCATACCTGAGCTGTCAAAAAGTAAAAAGGAGATATCATTCAAGTTAAAAGAGACCGGGCCAAAAGCAGTTCACGCATCGGATCTTATACCCTCTGATAAGGACTTAGTACCTGTATACCCAGATATGCTTTTGGTAAATCTAAGGGAAGGAGAGAGCCTCGAGCTAGAGGCAAAGGCAGTATTTGGCAGTGGTAAGGACCATGTTAAGTTTTCCCCAGCCCATGTATCCTATCATTTCTATCCTATAATTGATATAAAAAAGGGAGGAGTAAAGGGAGCCGCGACGATAGCATCATTATGCCCAGTCAACATATTAGAAGGAAGCGGGGAAACTCTTTCTGTAAAGAAAGGAATGACACAGGAGTGTATATTATGCAAGGCATGTGAGGATTATGCAGGTGCCGAAAACATAAAAATATCATCCGATTCAGATAAGGTAGTGTTTGAACTAGATAACTGGGGCCAGTTGGGTAACGAAGAGATATTCAAACAGGCTTTTGACAATCTTAGCGACGAGCTTAATGACTTAGAGAAGAAAATATAAGTTTTTTATATACGGCGTACTTCTTATAAGAATGCACGGTAAAAACCACAGTACACAGAGCTTTTCTCACTTGGCTTCGATTGCTGTTTTGATGCTAATGTTCGGTCTTATAATTTCGACAGTCATATTTGTCACTTTCTTTGTTCTTGGAGTGAACTTAGCCAAGGGAGGACTCTCCAGCCCGTTAAGTGTTACCGCAGCCTACTGTAACAGCACAGGCGTTTTTGCAACAATAAGAAACAATCTCGATTCAAACATGAGCGTATCATACGTAAAGATGGGTAACTACAACAGCACAATCCTTCTTTTAAGTCTTTCTAATTCTCCAGTGCTTATAGCTGCAGGTGGAGAGCACACTTTCTCATCGGACCTGTATGTATGCCCGACCTTTGAAAGTCTAAATGACATTAACATTTCTACTATATTTGCTTCAGAGGTAAATATCAAGCATTCATTTAATAATATGTATTTACTCAGCGGGAATGTAAGGGGCAATATGACCTCCAGCACTGTAATAGGCTAAAATTTACTGTTGTATAAGCTCGTCTTTAAGTAGGCCTTTTGATCTAAGATCTCCCCAGGAGTTCTTGTCATACTTGTACATTATATCTCCCTTCTTTTCGTGTTCGACCATCCATGGCTTTACTATAACGATATCCCCTTCTCCTACCCATAAGTATCTGCTGAGGCTGCCCTTTACCTGACAGAGTCTTATCTTCCGATCGGAACACTTAACATACATTCTGCCAAAACCCAGGAGCTGAGTAACGTATCCTATAACTTCGTCTTTTTTAGGGTATCTGAAATGTGGTGCTTCTGTCATACCTTAATTAGTCCAGCAAGCTTTTAATAAGCATCGGTTTTTCTCTGAATCAAAGTGCGTTTAATTTATTCTATATACCTGCGCATGTTTTACACCATTTATTGTTGTTACACTCTTAGAGTCAATAATTCTTTCTTCTATCATAGCATCCACTATCCTTGTTCCTATAACATTCACATTGTCCGAAGCTCTTATCCTGTTTAACGCCTCTTCACGGCTGACCGATTCACCGCCATAAAATTCTTCAGAAATCTTTATGAAAAGACCAAGATCACTGTCTTCAATTTCTTTTCCTAATATATCAGAATCACTTACAGCCAGTACCCTGTTACCTGCAAAGCTCTCGTGTAGTTTTACGTAGAATCCTGACATATCACTTTATTCTCCCGACAGGGTACTCAGCCCCACACCCTAGACAGGTAATTATATAATTGTTATCTACCTTTTTCATCTGCGTATCGGGAGATTTACACTGTTTGCATATAACGTACTCTTTTACGTAAGCGTCTAGCTTATCCTGTACAAGGTGCCTTGAGAATTTACCTCCCATAATTATCTTACCGGTTGAATCTATCTGCCCAGGCGCCGTGAGTTCATGCATAAGGTATTTTGCTATGTGTGCGACAGGTCTGTTTATGTATTTTGCTAGTATATCAGCACTTATGACAGTTTTCTGCCCAGATATCATAATATTTACCTGTGGAGGTGCAAATCTGTCACCCCTGCCGGTTTTCTTCTCTTTCATTATTTTACTTAGCAATTCGTCGTATTCCATCATTTAGATAGCTCAATCATGTTTTTTATGCTTTCAAGTTTATTGTACGAATATCTAGATAGGGATACTTTCTTTATATTGTTAAGGCCGAGAGTCAGGCTGTCCTTAAAGAGGTCTATAGTCCCTAATACCTCAACCATATTGCCCCTCGTTATATCTGAAAATAGGTGGAAAAATGGTCTTTGGAAGTGTACAAGTATAGTTGAAAAAGTATCATCTATAACAAAATAACCGCTGCCGCTCTCTTCATTTGTCTCTAGCGCCGCAATAGTCCCTATAATATGAAGTCTGTATATTTTTTTACCCGAATACGTTATAAAATTCCCGTCATCACCTGAACCACTCTCAGCGTTTTCTAGCACCTTTAGCGGCAGCATGAAGAAAGTATAATCCATATCACCCTATTAGTTTAAGGAAGCCAGACTTAGGTTCGAATATCTCACCCTCCTTCTTTAGCACTGTTAGCGCCTGGTCCACATTGTCCACGCTGATACCGCTCTTCTCCGCATCTTCATAAACCTTTGTTATCGGCAGCATGCTCCCTTTAGGCATAGCCTCTATTTCTGACCTTATGAAAGATTTTATCGTTATAACCATACTCCTCTGTGATGATGGTATACCGGTGATGACTCTATCTATATCCAGTTCTCCTGTTCCCTTATCTATACCAACCTCTCCGAGGTAAGCCATCATTAAGTCTATAGCCCTCTTTGCATCTTCTAGAGTTGCGTATTCAGACAATCTTATCTTTGCGCTGGCTTCAGTAAGTCTTATGACTGCCTCTAATTGTCTGGCTGATATAGGAATCGGTTTAAGCTCCTCCCCTTCAGAGGAGTTCTGCTTCCTTAACTTGAGGTAAAATTCCTGTATCGCTTTCATAGCGTCGTTAGATAGTATAGGTTTACAATTCTGCTTTGCGTACGCCACGTATTTTTTAAGAAGGTCTGTCTTTATCGCCGGTTTGTTCTTGTTTATGTCTTTGTTCGCCTCGAGTATTCTTTCAGATATGAGTTTGTCAACGTCCTCATTGGGTTTGTCCCTAAGAATGAAGATTAGATCAAAACGGTTTATGAGAGTCGGTGGTAGCTCTATCTGTGACGATATAACATCATATGGATTGAACCTTCCCATTTTTGGGTTTGCCGCTGCGAGTACGCTCGTCTGGGCCGCCAGAGTTGAGTGAATGTTCGCCTTACTGATACTTATCGTCTGCTGCTCAAGCGCTTCGTGCATCGCGACTCTGTCATCCTTATTCATCTTGTCTATCTCATCTATCGCCAGAAGCCCCTTGTTTGTGAGCGGCAGCGCGCCTGCCTCTAAGATATAGCTTCTTGTAGCTTCGTCTTTCAATATCGTTGCCGTAAGTCCAGCGGCACTGGAACCCATACCCGTGACATATCTCGCTTTTGGAGCTATACCACTCACATACTTCAACATCGCGCTTTTCGCTACTCCTGGGTCTCCAACTAGAAGTATGTGTGCGTCTCCCCTTATCACGCTATTGCCATCGGCACCTACTTTTCTAACACCGCCGAACAGTTGGAGTGTTATCGCGTCTTTTACGTGTTCGTAACCGAATATGTTAGGTGCTATTGATTCTCTAAATTTCTTATATATCAGCTTATCCTTAGCCATTTCCTTTATTGTCATCTCTTCTTCCCTGCTTATCTCCATATCCTCAAAACCCTGTTCGACAGATTCTAGGTATGACGCGTCTATGAATATCTCGGAAGTCTTTGATTTTCTGCCACCGCTGTATATAACAGGGGTCTCGTTCACTATGCCGGAAACCAAGACCTTGTTACCTGGTATTATGCTCTTCTCAAATTTAGGATCTACTAAGTCTCCTTTGAGTATGACATCTATATGCTCAGGTTGTTCCCCACCCTCTAGGTCCTCCGGCGCTTCCTCAAGAGTTATCTTCTGTGTGTCGATTAGGTCTTTCTTAACAAGCTTGAATCTTCCTCTTCGCCCGCAGTTTGCGCATATAGAAGGGGATTTTATAGTACGCTCTGTCTGCTCGACTTTTGTCACGTGCCCGCAGCTTGTACATTCAAAATCAATGCTCTTTGCGACAGGTCTTACACTAACAGCCAGCTTTATTAAGCCGGAAACCTGGAGAAGTTTCTCAAGATGCTTACTCCTTATTTCTCTTATCTTAAGCTGTGTGTTCTGCGGCAAGTTTCTTATCCTTACATCAAGAGAAAGCCCAGCGTATACGGGACCTACGCTGCTTATGAAATCCTTAAGCTCGTCTATCGCTTCTGTCGGTTCCTTTAGAATGTAGTCACCAAGCTCCGGGGAAAAATCGTCTACGTCCTTGAAGTCTATAAGGATCGATGATCTGCTCGTGCCTATTATAGATTTCAGCTGTTCACTTAGTTTCTTGTTTACAAAAGATGCAATCGAGTCGCTAAAATCTGATTTCATATTATTAACTAACCTATAGATAGCAACAACGCATATTAAAATCTTATTTAAAACCAGAAACAGCCAAATACTCCTTGTTCAGTAAATAAATCCTCAAAGTAAGAATGTCACGGAATATCCTATAAGTAACCCTATCATACCTCCTGCTAGGACATCTCTAAGATAATGCGATTTGATATACACACGGCTGTACATTATCACAACGGCAAATACAAAGAGGGGAATAAAAGCAGGCGTGTAATAGAAAGCCGCTGCAAAAGCCATCGCAACAGAAGAGTGCGTCGATGGGAAACTCCTTATTTTAAGCCTAGATCCGCTTCTCTTGAAGTAGCTTCTCTCCATGGCAGTAGGCGGTCTGTTCTCCTTTATGACAAGTTTCATCGCTTCCGACACGAATATAGCCAGAGGTATTGCAAGAGCCATATATTTTATGCTTGTTAGTGAGTGGAATGCAAGCACAAGCACCAGAGCCTCAAATATAAACAGCTCTATAGAATACTCTTCTATTAGGACAGAGAAGGTTCTAAAATAGCTTTTTCTCTTATTCATCTTCTTTTTTCCGACAGATAAAGCATCCTGTCCGCTCCCACTATCTCTGGGAGCACGACTTCACTAGCGCCAAGCTGTTTGAACTTGTTTACGTTTTTTATCGCGTTGCACCTAGTTACTATCTTAACGTCTTTTTTCGCCTCGTGCGCGTTTAAAACGACAAGGAAATTGTCGACGTCCTGCCCAAGGCATGCGAATACTGCATCGGCGTATCTTATATTCGCCATTTTCATTGTCTTTTCATCTATAGCGCTTTCCCTTATTACTTTGAACCTCGCTTTTTTTAGTTCCATAGCCCTTATCTCATCACTCTCTATTATGATGACAGGCTTGTGCCTCTCCTTCAATAGGATTGCGATCCTCTCGCCGATCCTACCCCCTCCACAGATTATGCTGTGGTGCTTAAGTCTCACAGATTGAGCCATATAAACTACACCTCCAAATTCTTTTCTTATGCTAGCCACTAAAAACTCGAGAATATAGACGGCAAATACGCCAAGGAAAAGCGACAGAAAAAGAAGTAGTATTCCGAAGCTCGAATCAAAATTAAACGTTTCTAGCGCCACGAATATCGATACAAAAGCTGCCTTGAACGTCAAGCCCCGTTCCTCACTTATCAAAATGGTAAGCAAGACGACCATAATAATGATTATTATCGCCGCTACAAGAACCTTCTGCAGACTTTCATTTACACCATCCATCAGAATAAGTTAATTTTGTTATTAATATCCGTTTCTTTTTAACTGAGGAATAACTTAGTAGCCTAAGAGTTCCATCTCTATGTTTACTTCTTTTGGCACGCTTGTTTTCATTATAAGGTGAAGGGCTTTCGGATCTGCCTGTATGTCTATTATCCTCTTGTGAAGTCTCATCTCCCACGTTTCATAGCTCTCTCTTCCAGAGCCTCCTGGAGCTCTTCTAGTAGTCACTTTTAGCTTCTTTGTAGGGGTCGGTATAGGTCCCGCAGTCGCTATACCTAACTTTTTAGAGATATCAAGTATACTATCACAGACTTCCTTCAACTTTACAGAGTCTGTAGCCGTCAGTTTTATTCTAGCTTTCTGCATATCAGTTTTTAAGTAAGCCGTAACTATTTAAATCTTTT
>JAKAAW010000009.1 GCA_021802105.1 Nanobdellota archaeon
AGGTAAGATAACAGATTCTAGGAACATTAAAATGAATATTGCAATATAGCCGTACTGTGATATCAACGTTGTTATTTGGTCAAGGTAAAATACCATGTCAACGTTTTATTAATTCTTTCGGGTCTTTATTGTCTACTTTTAGACCCAAGCTGACGCAGCTCCCCAAAACTTCATTTATAAGCCCCTTCTCGTCTTTTGCAAGAGAGTACTCTGCGTGGTCAATAGCTATCCTTTTTACCTCTGCGAACGATATAGACGCACTGTCCTTCCTGTCTCCGAAACCTTTCTCCAGCTTCGCAGCCTTTATAAGAAGTTGCGAAACAGACGGCATTAAAACGCTAAGGTGGTACTCTTTTGTCGTTTTGTCTACTTCTATCAATACAGGCACTTTCATGCCTTCAAATTTTTTGGTCTCATCATTAATCTTTTTTATTACTTCAGGTGATTTCAGCCCTAACATCGTTATCTGCGGACCCAAAGGAGGGGCAGGAGTGGCCTTTCCACCGTCAACAACAACTTTTACTGTGCTTTTCATTTAGATTCACCCTCACTTTTTATCGTCGATACATCTGACATTTTAATATTTACATTTATCGGCACTGCAGACTCTAAAAACATTACTGTTATCTCTCCTTTCTCTTTATTAACGCTTTTAACAGTTGCGCTTTCTCCTTTGAACGGGCCTGCCAGCACCTTTACGACATCTCCTATATTTATCTCTATAACTTGTTTCTTCTTCTCTATTGTTTTAAGCGCCTCGGTACGTGATAGCTCTTTGTTTATAACACCTCTTACGTGCTTTATGTTGTATATTAGCTGCAGTACGCTATCATACTCATCGCTTTCAACTATTATGTAGCCTTTCAGAGAATAAGGTTTTATAATCGAGTATACCCCAGGCACTCTGGACGTTTGGGACTCTAGTCTCTCAAGTACTTGCGCTTCTCTACCAAGCGTAACTCTTACTATAAAGAAGCGTGTGCTATTTTCACTCCCTTCAGTCGTATTCGTAGATTCCATAATTTAACAGAGAACAATATTATTCTTTAATTTCATTGTATTTAAACTTATCCCCCATTACGGCGTTGTTTATAAAGTAGGAAAAAATAGCGACTTTATAAACATTTTTAAGACTTTATAAACGGTCTTTCATTAGAAGAGTATATTTTTATATCAAAAAGAACTATTCCTTTAGAAGCTGTAATATGGGATTTCGAAGAGATTTATCTAAAAAGGCGACACCATACCTTACAATACAAAATGGGTGGATAGTACTATTTTTTCTAATCATCATAATTGTAGTGGCAAATACTTATCTATTTTTATTCCGGAATAGTTTATGGAACTTTGGATTGGAGACAATGAGTTCGCTAGTAACCATATATGCATTGGCTTTGATAATGATAACAAGTAACAAGCATTTATATGAAACTAGCGAAAAGCAGACAAAAACTTTTGTTGATAGTTTAGATAAAGTTTCTTCTAGACTAGAAGTTGTTATAAAAAAATTAGAAGACGTCTACAACACATTAACAAAAACAAACGAAGAAAATAAAAAGGAACAAGAAGAACACATAAAACGATTAAAACCTAACTTTATTTTTAAATTAATCCCGACTAAGTTTTTATGGGTGCTTAGAAAGAACGGGTTTATTAAAAATTCTGGTGCAAAAGCATTCAAAGTAGTATTAAATGTTGTGTGGGAATCTAAAGACCCTGCCTTTGGTAACTTTTCTAAAAAATGGGACAGCTTCGAACTTAATGAATCCGATACATTTTATTTAGATGATACAGACAGAATTAAAAGTACCTCTGCACATGTTAGAATTACTTATGTAGACACAGAATATCGGCAATATACCGATAATTTAGATGTGCCCTTCTAAGGTTAAAATTCCGTCTTAATTCCCAATTCATTCATCCGCTGTATCAATACTGTAATATTATAGCAAATCAGTTTTAACAGTAGTTCATTGGTCTGTGCTATCTTAGTCCTGCTCTTAAGCGATCCGCCGAACTTGTTCTTTATCGCTCCGAATGTACTTTCTACATTAGACCTCAGATGGTAATGCCCTAAAAACTCTTCCCTATTCATCATAAAGTAATGGAACATCTTGCGCCAAGCCCAAGACTTTCCTCTCGGTTTACCTACAGAGCCAGCTCTGAAAGGGATAAAGGCAGTTCCGCCGATTGAATCTACATAGCCGACATTATCCCTACTGGAATAAGCCTTGTCTCCACTGGCTTCCATTATGCTAAAACCATTGTTCTTTGTCTCTTCCAGCATAGGTATGAACTGTGGCGAATCCGCCCCAGTCTCTTCGGTTATCTTGGCAGAGGTTATTATACCGGTCTTAACGCCTACGCAGATATGGGCTTTCATCCACTCATGCTGTTTGTTCATCTTGTGCTTTATGTTGCAGTATTCCCCGAAGTTCTTTGTAGAGAACCCAGAGCTGTCTATGGCCAGCAGCTTCCTGCTACTTTTACCGTTTATGACGGTCCATTTGGGTTTTATCGTGGATAATCTCCTGTCTATAGCGGTATCTTATACAGGAAAAATTTCAAGTAGACATAAATGTTAATCATGGCTTTTAGAAGCAAAGTTCATTAAATTGCTACATTTTTTGATTCAAAATTGACTTCAGTCTATTCAATTTTAATGTTTCCAAACAATATGTCCATTAATATTATCTCTTTCGTAAACTTTTAGAACATCTTCACAAAATTTCATAACTTCTTTGTCCCCTATCGATTTAGCTTCATCATATAACCTAATAAACATTTTTTTACCAGTTTCAGTTTGACCGTAGTTCTTCTTTCTAAAATTATGCATTGCACACAAAGTTTGTCCATTTGCAATTGTGGCCTTACCACCGAAATCTTTTGGCTTTATGTGGTCAACTTGTAACTCCACACCGTCTTTTGATCTTCTACCGCAAATGACGCACTTATAATCATCTCGTTTAAGGATCTGCCTCTTTTGAGCAGGTGTGAAATCTTTTAGATCTCTCTTTTTTACAGCTTTCGGGTCATATCTGTATATCCCTTTAGAAATTTTTATCAATTGGCCCTCTTGTGATAATTTCCTTATTTCTCTATCAGGATCTCTAAATTTCTTTCCGGTTCTATTTTCATACTCTGCAGTTGCCCAATCAACCACTTCAGGGTGCTTTATGTTTTTGTTAGAGTGCTTTTTAAAATACTCCATTATTATTTCTCTTTGGGACTGAATTTTCATAATATCATATTTCTAATTTACTTTGTAATACACCCGTTTTTTTAAATCTTTCTATAGCTAATTTACAATATTTCTTATCTATATCGACACCTATTCCAACTCTATTCTCATTTGAGCATGCTATTAAAGTTGTACCAGACCCCATAAAGGGATCCAAAACAATATCACCGACATAACTAAACAATTTTATGCACCTTTTAGGTAACTCTACAGGAAATGGGGCAGGGTGTCCTATTTTGGTTTTACTTTCACCATTAAATGTCCAAACGCCTTTAGTCCATTCTATAAACTCTTTTGGAGTAATACTAGATAGGCCAGTCTCTCTCTTGCGCCATTCTCCTTTGTAAAGCACTATTACGACCTCAACTGGAGCTATCACATATGGTGCCCTGGCACTCAACCAAGATCCCCAAGCAGTTCTTCTAGAGATATTTCCCTCATTCCAGATTATTGTTGAATGATATCTCCATCCTACTGATTTGGCAATTTCAGTTATATCCGCATACATACTTTGCTGACCGCCCTTATTTTTATCTAAAGGTATATTTAAGCATAGGCGCCCATTTTCCTTACTAAGTATGTAACATTTTTTTAACCATTTTCTTGTAAATTCTAAGTATCCTTCATATGGAAGTTCATCGCTGTATTCACCATATTTTATATCAAGATTATATGGGGGGGATGTTACTATCAAGTCCACACTTCCTTCCTTTACACTGTTAAGATTAAGTATGTCATTTCTAATTATTGCAAGCGATTCTGTAGCGAATTCTATATCTTCAGAGTTCCTATTTAAGGCGTCGCTAAGCCTATTTACCGATTCAGTTTTTGAGATGTCATTTTTGCTTTCCATCTTCTTATAATCTGATATGACATATCGCGATTTAAATCTTTAATGCTATATTTCTTATGATTATTTATTTCACAACTTTAAGACTTTTTGCACAACGTTCTCCACTATGACTTTGCTAATAAATTCAATTCCGCTAATGAAGTCTTAACTCTGTTCTTTCTCAAGATAATCTCTAAAAACTTTAAATTAACCAATCGTTTATTTTTATTTATGTGCAGAATGTTTGCTTATGTTGGCGAATCGCAGAAAGACATAGAATCACTTTTTAATTCATTGAAAGCTTCTTCTAAGAACGATGTGTTGACCCGCGATACAATGTTCACAGAGACGGGTGGGGATACGTAATTTTCGCTGGAAACGGTCTATTCCACTATAGAACAAAAAGCGCAATATTCAAAGATAGCCATACGTTGCCAGCACTTGATGGTAAAATATATGCAATATTCCATGCTAGACAAACCTCAAATAAAAAATTAGTCGATTCTATATTCTCTCACCCATTTTTCGCCGCAACAGACAGCGAATTGCTATTTTTGGCACATAATGGTGCCCTAAAGTTTAGCTATCCCAATAAAGTAAGTAGCGAATTTGCGTTGCAAGAACTCGTAAAACAAGGTAGCTTGGAGAAAGTGCTGCCTTTATTAAAGGAAAAGACAAAAACCGCACTTAACCTTCTTATATTGCAAATAAGCCGAAGCAATCGCGAAGCAACTTTAAGCTATTTCAATTATTACCTCAGCACTGCTAAAAACGGAGGGGAATACTACGATTTGTATACTGCCAACCTATATGGTGGGACGGCTGTTTTTTCTTCTACTCTTAAATATAACGGAATAGACGGCGCAAGAAAAGTAGAATTTGACATGCTGAAAAGCCTGTAAACTTAAGAATTATTTTGTCTCCTTTCGATGGATGGTGTTGTCTTTGCTATTTCCAATGTAGTATACAACCGTTTTTCAATGGGTTTCCCTTTTATCGGCACTTACCGATTGGTGCTCCCTGCGTCTATAATGATATACATTTTTCTATGACTTCACGAAGTATAAGAAATATCTACTACTTTTTCTAACCACATGATTACTGCGGAGGCATGTATAATGCTTTCCTAATTTCACTGATTAAGTCCGTCTTATAGTCATGCTGAGCCTAAACCATCCTAAAGTCAGGCCAAATAAGCATATGTCTCATTTAGAGTCATCGGCAGACGCCTGCTTGATACGCTTGAATGTCTCGTCAAGATCAGTATCATTATTTTGCTCTCCGTGAAACCACAAGTCTAGCTTATCATTTGCTTTTCTTGGAATTAAATGCAAGTGAAAATGAAAAATACTTTGCTGTGCTTCTTTACCTGAGGCATTTAGAAGATTTACGGCCTTTACATTAAGCGCTTTCTCATAGGTTAATGCGAGTTTTTTAGCTATTGACGCTATCCTTTCAAGCGTATCGGGGCTAATATCAAATATATTTTCATAATGGATTTTTGGTATAACTAAAGTGTGCCCTGCGCTAATCGGATTTACATCTAGAAAAGCCATTACTTTGTCGTCTTCATATACAATCTTAGATTCTATCTCATGTGCTGTTATCTTGCAAAATATACATTCCATAAAATTACAAGATGATGAAGCTATATAACTCTATTAACAACTAATTCTGGCTTTTATTTCAGATACCGATCCTATGAATCCCACGATTGCAAGCGACATCTGTATTGCTTTCTCAATGGTTTCCTGCGTATGCTCCATACCTACATTAGAAAAGACATTATTAAAGCCCGTTTCTATTGGTTCCCAAAACGCCTAAATTCTAGGCAGGTATCTGCAGAAGGCACCTCTCATAAACAAGCAGTAAGGGTCTGCAGGCATCGTTTTGTGGAGTTGAGTTCCCAAAATTTACCTTCGGAACTACTGGGAATTTTGGGCCCGACGGGATTTGAACCCGCAACCAATCGGTAACTTCAATAATTTAAAAGCCGATTGCTCTACCGTGTTGAGCTACGAGCCCGTGCAATAAATAAGACGTTTATTGCTTATATTGTTGACACGTATTAAAGTATATAATCGTTGTGCTAATCATATCTATATGACATCTAACTCAGAGACTATGGAGAGCTACGAAATAATCTCGGATGGCATCGTTTCCAAAATAGATCTTATAAGAGTTCCAAACAAGTTTATACCAGAATACAGAGCAAATATACCAATAATAGACGAGGGAATGCGAGCCATATTGACGGAGGTAAGAACAGAACTGATTCGTGAGTACCCGCAAAAAATTCAGATGCTATCAGAGACCAGCGGGCCACAGTTAAAGATAGAGTTTCTGGATCTAGTGCAGTCTAAGTTGAGGTCTCTTGTCCCTGGTTTGGCGGACGAAACGTACATCGAGCTGTCAGCAACTCTTCTTCACGAGATGTTTGGCATAGGCGTACTAGAGATATTGGATTCTGACCCGAACCTGGAGGAGGTGGTCGTAAATGATTCAAAAAGTAACGTTATGGTCTATCACAGAAAATACGGTTGGCTGGAGTCGAATATAAGGATCGAATCGGAAAATAAAATAGAGGGTTTTGCAGAACAGATAGGCAGAAAAGTGGGCAGGCAGATAACCACTCTTTCACCATTGCTTGACGCCCAGCTTGCCAACGGAGACCGTGTAAACGCTACTCTATACCCTATCTCAAAACACGGCAATACTCTTGATATAAGAAAGTTTAGGGCAGAGCCTTGGACAATAATAGATTTCTTGCTCTCTAAGACGGTTTCCCCTGAATTGGTAGCTTTTGTGTGGCAGGCAATGCAATATGAGCTTTCAATGATAGTAACTGGTGGTACCGCTTCTGGAAAAACAAGTCTTCTTAATGTATTTCTACCGTTCATTCCTCCAAGTCAGAGGATAATAACAATAGAGGATACAAGCGAGCTGGTGCTTCCTAGTTTTATGCAGTGGGTCCCATTGATAACACGTCAGCCAAACTCTGAGGGGAAGGGAGAAGTAACTATGTTGGACTTGCTTGTGAATTCTCTGCGTATGAGGCCTGACAGGCTCGTTGTAGGTGAGATTAGGAAGAAGGACGACGCCCAAACACTATTTGAGGCATTGATGACGGGTCACTCAGTTTACGCTACGCTTCACGCAGAGACGGCACAGCAGGTAATTAAGCGTTTGTTATCAGAGCCAATAAATCTTCCAGACATAGAGGTGTCCAACTTGGATCTCGTCCTAACTGCATTCAGGCAGAGAAGGACTGGTGTAAGGCGCGTATTGGAGCTGGCGGAAGTGACGGAGCATTACGTAGCAGGAAAGGTGGAGTTAAAGACGAATAATCTGTTTGAATGGAAGCCTAGGGACGACACCATAGAGAGGACTATAAACGTATCACAGAAACTGGAAACAAAACTAGAACTATATTCTGGGTTCACACACGATGAGATAAAATCAGACATAATAGAAAAACAAAAGGTTCTTGGCTGGATGGTAGACAAGCGTCTTAAAACCACAAATGAGATAGGTCTGGCTGCCAGCCTTTACTATGCGAAGAAAGAAGAGTTGTTAAACCTGGTAGAATCAAACGGAGACTCATCTAAGCTGGAGACAATATAGATGGAACGAAGATTGATGCCATCTATAATAATATCACCTGACAAAGCCCTATTTTTTGGAAGGAGATTTAGATTTCTTTCTATCTCAGTTAAAAAGATCGTCCCAGACATAGACAATTCACTGATAGAAGCAGGTATAAGCATACCTGCTGTAGACTATATCGCCGCAGGAATCTTTGTAGTACTGCTTCTAATGATGGTCCTTCTTGGGATGGTAAGCCTTTTAGTCCTCGTGGCTATCCGTAAAGGACTTTTGACCTTTAATTTATTGGAGATCTTAGTTTTGATGGTCACTCTTGTTCCAGTCATTTATCTTGTTTATTTTATAAACTATCCGAAACTTCAGGCCACGCGTAGGCGTTCCAAGCTAGACGAGACGGTCGTTTTTGCAATAAGGGAGATAATGATAAAGGTCGGTTCTGGCGTCCCTATCTTCAATGCTTTGTTGGACGTGTCAAATAGTGATTATGGTCTTGTGTCAGAAGAGTTTAAGATTGCGGTGGAAGAGATACAATCCGGTATATCTCAAGAGGTTGCGCTTCAAAACCTATCGAAGCGTGTTCCATCCCAGTCTTTGAGGAGGGCAGTGGACATACTCGTTAATGCAATAAAATCCGGTAGCGATGTCCACGGTACTCTTATACTCATCAATGACATGCTCATCAAGAAGCAGCAATCAGACATGAAAACATACGCCGCAGAACTCACCCCAATGTCCATGGCATACATGCTTGTGTCTGTAGTTCTGCCGAGTTTGGGGATGTCAGTATTCCTTATACTCGGATCCATAGGGCACTTCAATACGATCTATATACTTTACATAGTCCCTCCGTTTCTGCTCGTATTCCAAATATTCTTCATGGGGATGGTCAGCAATCGCAGACCCGCGGTAGGAGTTTGATATGTTGGACCCGTCAAAGTTTATAGCGCGTATATCGGATTTCCTTCCGAACAGGCTTAAGGTTCCGTTAGAGGAGAACATAATCTGGGCGCAATTGAGGGTAAAAAGCTTACCTGTTTTTGTTGGGACGTTGATGGTGCTTTTCGTTATAATCGGGATGGTTGCGGCGTTTCTTGTGGTTCTCTTTACTGGATTTGTAATACTCGCCCCAGTAGCTTTCATAGGCGGGATTCTCGGTGCTTACTTTATAATAAGATCCCTTCTAGCGATGTTTGCAGATACAGTGTCCACACAGATTGAAAAAGTACTGCCGGATATGCTGATGCTTATGGCTGCAAACCTGCGCGCGGGTATGATACCAGAAAACTCTTTTCTGGCTTCTATAAAACCAGAATTTGGGAAATTGAACGTTCTGCTTGGACACGCCGCCATAGAAGTGCAGGGAGGTAAAGACTTCAGGGATGCATTGATAGAGATGTCGAACCTTACGAACTCCAGGTTCTTTAGGGACACTATGAGAATAATAGGGGAAGGCCTACGTTCAGGTGCCGAGTTGCACTTGATACTCGAAAATCTGGCACAGAACATACTCCAAAACGAAACTATAAGGAATGATATGAAGGCACAAGTTAGGAGTTACGCTCTTTTTATATTTCTAGCTGCGACGATAGCTGCACCTCTTCTATATGGAGTAGCATCTTTTCTGATAGGCATACTGGATAATATAGGTAGCCTATCTTCATCGACAGCGAGTGTGCCGAGTTCGGCTACGGGACTGTTTTCGTCTTTCTCGTTGCCGTATATCCCTCCAAGCTTGGTAATACTTATATCTACGATAAATGTTGTTATAACTACTTCTTCCAGTGCAATACTCAACGGCATTTTAAACACAGGGAACCCAAAGGATGGTTTTAGGTTCGTCCCTCTCTTTGTGATTATAGGGGTCGGTATCTTCTTTGCAGTTCGTTTTGGAGTAAGCATCTTCTTTGCTTCATCATCCCTAGCAGGAGGAGGTGGCGTTTAATAAAAACATCTTTCTTCTGATAATAATTGGGCCCATGGTCTAGCGGTTATGACGTTTCCTTCACATGGAAAAGGCCGGGAGTTCGAATCTCCCTGGGCCCATACGGGTGCAAAATGGGAAAAACTGGAAAAAGGGTTTTTATAATACATAGTTGGGGAGGCAACCCTATGAAGGACTGGATTCTATGGCTCTGGAAAAGTTTGAAGGACAGGGGGTTTGTTGTAAAAGCCCCGGCGATGCCGGAACCAGATGAACCCACGATAGAGAACTGGGTACACTTTCTCAAAACATTCGTAGGAGAAGCGGATGAGGATACTTATTTCGTAGGACATAGCATAGGCTGTCAAACGATACTCAGATACTTAGAGACTCTGCCAGAGGGAACTCGTGTTGGGGGCTCCCGAACAGTGATAGAGTCTGGCAAAGGTCATTTTGACGAAAAATCAGGAGTTATTAAACTGCAGAGGATACTCTCAGAAGTAACGAGGATAAGCTCGCTGTAGAATTCAGTTGGCGCTTGTTTAAATTAAATAAAAATAAAAAGGGAATCTCAAAGATTCCCAAAAATAAATGCTTTGTTTTTATGGGTTCATTCTGCGTGCTGGAACAAGGTTCCCACGAAAGCTATGACAAACGCTGCGAGAGCGGTTATCATATACACTAACGACCCTACTGTCAATACCAGCGTGGTAAAGCCAGCTATTACGCTGATTACCATTGATACTGGCACGCCACTTTTAGTGGCTACTTCACCGAATCTCCATACGTTGGAGAAACTGACGAAGAACAGGGCCATCGCGCTTATTAAAGCCGCAGGGTAGATCAGCGGAAGCCATAGGCCAGCGCCACTCCATGCAGTGTTTTCGTAGGCATTTCCATTCAGCACAGCAAATACAAGCCATAAGAAAATTACGGCTCCGATGAACTCAAGGGCGAATACACCCCATTTGTTTGCTTTGTACTGTTTTGCCATAGCTAATAGATATATCCCAAGTTTTTAAAGCCCACTCTTCACCTTTTAAAGGTGTCTTAGTTACCTTTACAGCTCTTAATTTTTAAAGTTTTGTAGACTGGAATTCTTACACAAATGTAAAACGGAGATTATACACTTGGCTTGTATACCAAATAACATATCATTAGCCCTTTTAGGGATGATTTTTAGTCGATGTGGCATCCTTAATAATCCATTTTTTGGCACTATCATTTGCACGCTTAAAAATGGCGCGAGTCTACGGAATCAGTACACAATTTGTTTTAGTGTAAACCAGCTAGAGATCGATTAGCCTATTCTTCTGTATTTTAGGGCCTTGAGGACCAAGAAAACCATCAGAGCTATGACCAGTGCGGCTGTTATAGAGTACATTATTGCGTCTATTCCGCAGCTGATAGCTATTGTAGACGTAACGGGCACGACGGAACCAATCACACCGACATTTGAGTTACAATAGGAGTAGTTTCCGTAGATAAGGATGTAAATAGGAGCTCCGACTGCGATTATCAACAGCAAGAGATAGATGTTAGTCTTGTTGTGCCTTACTTTATAGACGGGTACGTTCTGCCGCAACCCCTGCTCTCTCAAAGCATCTTTGTATTTGTCTATGAGACCCATTATAATTCTATGTGTTTTAATATAAATAAGGAATTGGTCTTGGCTACGTTTGGGATTGCCTGTACACGATCCAGCAGGAACGTCCTTATCTCCTCCTCTTTACCATGAACCATCAATACATAGTCCCATCCGCCGCTTAGGGCGTATATATCAGATACTACGTGACTCTTCTTGACGTCCTCTTCAAAAAGCTGAAGCGATTTGTTATCGGTCTTGTTAAGTGATATGAGAATGAACGCCCCTTTCTCATCCTTAATCTGTCCATAGTTTAACATAACCTTAACCCCACCTATCATACCCATCTTCTTAAGTTTTCCCAAGTGGTAATACATCGTTGACTTTGGGAGTTTTAGCCTCTGAGCGATTAAGTCGGGGCTTTCGCCTGCCTTTAGTCCTAGCAATATTCTTGTATCAGTCTCTTTTAGTTTCATAAGTTAGCAAATATAGACCATTTCTTATTTAAATACTTTTAATCTGTAAAAATTACAATTTTTTGGGAAAAAGTAATATCAAAAGTGGTAGATTGTTTTTAAAATTTATTCATTTTTGCACTGTTTACGTTATAACCAGAGACCACCGCATTTTAACAGCGCAGTAGATTTTATTACTAAAAGTATTACTGGTTCCGCCAAATTTTATTGGACCCTCCATCCAACCCGATTTTTAGTCTGATAATAAACTTTTTTCTCCCACTTCTTTCTTCTAAGTATAAATATTCCTGCAACAGAGTATAAGACCAGTTTAACATAAACCAAAATATCTATTTTGCGATGAAAACTCTCCAAAAACGCAAGGTTTATATAGTCTGGACAATTTTAATCAAGATGGCAGTCACAGCAGATCCACTTTATGCAATAGCCGCAGCGATTGCCATTGCAGGCGGTCTTATAGGTACAGGTCTTGCTCAACAAGGAATAGGTGCCGCAGGTATGGGTGTGATTGCAGAGAGACCGGAAAAGTTCGGCCAGGTCCTTTTCTTCTTCGTAATACCGGAAACACTGTGGATCATAGGCTTTGTATTAGGACTTATCTTACTGCTCCAGATACTTTAAACCCTCTCACTTATGAGCTTAGAAGAAATAGAAAGGCATATCAAAAGGGAGGAGAAGGAACAAGTCAACAAAATACTGTCAGAGGCAAAAGCCAAATATTATTCTATACTCTCTTCGTCGTCAAAAACCGTGGAAAAGATTCGTGCCGATAATTCAGCCAAGATGAAAGCAGAAATAAGCAGGATATTGGATACGGAGACCAACGCAGCAAAAGCAGAGGCGGAAAGGCATTATAACTTAGCCTTTTCAGATAAAATCAAGGAGATCTCCAGAAACATAAAGTCTACACTGGAATCCTTTGTGGCCACAGAGAGTTACGGCAAGCTGCTCTACAGTCTGATAAAGCGGGCCGTTGACGAGCTCGGACAAGATTCTACCATATACGTAAACGAGCGCGATTTAAAGAACGTTCAGGCAAAGTTTCCCGATTTGGCGGTAAAAAGCGCCAAAGCAGAGTTTATAGGCGGAGCTAAAGCCATATCAAAAGACGGTTTCAGAAGCGTCGATCTATCACTGGAAGACATATTACGACGCAGAAAAGACGTTTTTACGGCAAAACTGTCGCAGCGTATCCTGAGGTAGCGGCATGGATTCGGTATATGCAGGCACTTATGGAAAACTCAAAGCACTTGCCCAAGATCTTCTCCAGAGGGATGTTTTTGACGAATTGGATAGAAAAGGGAAAGATGAGTTCATACCTGCCTTAAGCAACACTTCTTACAAAGACGAGATAAGCTCGTTCTACAGCCAATATAAGCTCCCGGAGCTGGTTGAGGTAGTGTTAAACTCCCATATGATGAGAAACATACAGAATGCGGTAAAACTGCTGCCTACAGGTTCCCGTCCTGTAGTAGAAGCCTACATAGGCAAATGGGATTTGGATAATATCCGCCTGATACTATACTCTAAGATAAGGAATTTCGATGTAAGCGGGGCAGATTCGTTTTTAGTTGTAGACCGAACAATGCCAGTAAGCACATACTCAGGATTTATAACCAAGGAGGAGTATGCGAACCTGATAGCACAGAGAAGCCTAGAGGATGTAATAGAAGCCGCATCAAAGTACTGGTATGGCACGAAGCTTATGGAGGCAATAAATTCTATAAAGTCTATAGCTGACGTCGACAAGGCTCTTTTGAGATTGGAGATTGCATATTATGAGAATCTTCTGGATAAATTTAGGTTCTATAACGGTGATGAAGGTCCTTTATACCGATTTTTCAAAGAGTTGATAGATATAAGGAACATAACGACTGCAATACGGTTTAGACAAAACCATGTCGAAGGCAATTTAGACCTGGCCAAAGGCGGAAATCTGCAAAACGAAGCTATAAACGCCATATTAACGTCCCCACCATCCGAGTGGAAGGCTAAGATAGTCTATAAAGTGGACACCGCAGTCAAAATGTATGAAGAATCAAAGCTGTTGAGCTTCCTTGGGACTGGTATGCTTGGAGACCTATACAGCAGATATCTGCCCGTTTTTAGAAGCAACGCCCTCTCTCTGGATTATTTGTTCTATTTCATAATACGCTCAGAAATAGAGAGGAAGGAGCTTATGGCGATATGGTTTAAGAATTATAACAATATACCTG
The DNA here is from genome assembly GCA_021802105.1 of Nanobdellota archaeon. GTDB lineage: Archaea > Nanobdellota > Nanobdellia > Parvarchaeales > Parvarchaeaceae > Parvarchaeum. The sequence goes on from JAKAAW010000009.1 coordinate 13,878, forward strand.
AAGATAAAGCAAAGCTAATAAGAATGACGAGCTATGTCAATATATGAAATCCAGTGATATTGCGGTTATAGGCGAGAAGGATTATTCCTTAGGATTTAAACTCCTAGGCATAAAGGACATTTTTTTCCTTTCCGGCAAAGAAGCAGCCGATAAGTTGAGGAGCTTCCTTTCAGAGAAGAAATATGATCTTATACTGGTTTCGGATGATATAAAGAGCAGCCTGGATGCGAAGACGCGGCATCAGGCCGAGAATATCCTTAAACCAATAGTTTTATTCATGCCCAGCCTTAAAGCTGAAGGAGAGGAAGAGTCTCTCCAGAATCTGGCTAGGCGGGTTTTAGGAGTGGATATATGGAAGGCAGAGTAACAAGAATATCAGGAGCGGTTGTAGAGGCGGTGGGGATAGATTCCCCAAATATGAATGATATAGTAAGGGTAGGAAACGCCGGTCTACTAGGTGAAATAGTCAGACTGCAGGACGATAAAAGCATAATACAGGTCTACGAGGACACGACTGGTTTACGTGTAAACGAAAAAGTCAGCAATACACATACGCAACTGTCAGTAAAACTGGCCCCAGGTCTGCTTGGCTCTATTTTTGATGGTATCCAGAGACCTCTTGAGAAGATAATGGAGCAGAGTGGTGATTTTATAGCCAAAGGAGTAGACATCGCGCCTCTTGATATGGAAAAGAGATGGGAGTTCACTCCTATTGCTAAAGCAGGCGACACGGTTCATGAGGGCCAAATAATAGGAGAAGTCGCAGAGACATCTTTGATAATCCATAAAGTAATGGTTCCTGTAGGAGTGCATGGAAAATTAGACTCGATAGAAAAAGGAGAGTTTACTATAAACCAGAATATAGCAATAATATCTGGAGATGAGGAGAAAATTGAGGTAAAGATGCTTCAAGAATGGCCGGTAAGGAAGTTCAGGCCTGTCAAGGAAAAATTATCCCCAGATATCCCTCTTATTACAGGGCAGAGGGTTTTGGATACATTCTTCCCAGTAGCCAAGGGTGGCACTGCAGCAATACCAGGGCCTTTCGGAGCAGGTAAAACCGTTACCCAACACTCACTGGCAGAGTGGTCTGACGCAGATATAATAGTATACGTCGGCTGCGGAGAAAGGGGCAATGAGATGACAGAAATGCTGACCACCCTTCCGAAACTTAAGGATGCAAGGACCGGCAAGCCGCTGATGGACAGGACTATCCTTATAGCGAACACATCAAACATGCCAGTAGCCGCAAGAGAAGCCAGTATTTACACTGGAGCGGCTTTAGCCGAGTATTACAGAGATATGGGTTACAACGTTGCACTTATGGCAGACAGTACATCCAGATGGGCAGAAGCCATGCGAGAACTGTCAGGGAGACTTGAGGAGATGCCAGGAGAGGAAGGCTACCCTGCTTATCTTAGCTCTAAGATAGCAGAGTTCTATGAAAGGGCTGGCAGGGTTAGGACGTTAAATGACAGTGTAGGCTCGCTTACACTTATAGGAGCAGTTTCCCCCGCCGGAGGAGACGTCTCAGAGCCAGTCTCCCAGTCAACCATCCGAGTCACGAGAGTGTTCTGGGCATTGGATGCCTCGTTGGCTAATGCTCGACATTTTCCGTCCATAAACTGGCTTAACAGCTATTCCCTATACGAAGACGATCTTACCAGCTGGTACACAGAAAACGTCTCTAAGGAATGGCCGGCTCTTAAGAAGGAGCTGATGGTCGTTTTGACTAGAGAGGCAGAAATCAATGAGATAGTGCAGCTAGTAGGCTACGACGCTCTACCAGAGGCAGATAAGTTGATATTGGACATAGCCAAAATAGTTAGGGAAGACTTCCTTCAGCAGAACGCTTTTGACGAGGTCGATGCATTCTCATCGATAAAGAAACAGTATTACATGCTCTCAGCTATAAAGATGCTGTACTCTGTGGAAAAGCAGGCTGTGGACAATCAGGTACCTATGAGCACTTTCTCCGGCATAAAATCCAAGGAGCTGCTGGCCAAGATGAAGTTTGTGCCGGATGACAAGCTGGAGACGTTTAACAGCGAGTTTAAAACGTCCATAGAAGAAGTAAAAAATAGCGTGGTGGTCAATGTATGAGTGATGTCTATTATAAAAACATAAAGAAGATAACTAATATACTTCTATTCCTTGAGAACGTAAGCGAACCGGCATACAATGAGCTGGTTGAAATAAAGCTCGGCAATGATTCTGTTATAACAGGACAGGTCCTGGATGCCAGTGATAGGTTTACAATAATCCAATCTTTTGGAAATACTTCTGGTATGAACGTAGATTCGACTAAAGTTAGGCTTACGGGAGAGACTGCTAAGTTCAATGTAAGTGACGGTATGCTCGGCAGGGTATTCAACGGACTTGGTGAACCTATAGATGGAGGCCCAAGCGTATACGGTGGCGAAAGGCGTGATATAAATGGTTCTCCTATAAACCCATATGCCAGAGAAGAACCATCAGAATTCATTCAAACAGGCATATCAGCCATAGACGGAATGAACTCACTGGTCAGAGGACAGAAACTACCTATCTTTTCCGCTTCGGGTATGAAACACAACCAGTTAGCCGTCCAGATAGCAAAACAGGCTAAGATCATAGGAGACAGTGGAAAATTCGCTATAGTGTTCGGCGGCATAGGCATAACAAGCGAATCCGCAAATTACTTTAAGGAGGAATTTGAGAAGTCTGGAGCTTTAGACAGAACCGTCGTATTCCTCAACCTATCCTCAAGCCCGTCGATGGAGAGGGTTATCCTCCCACGAGTGGCTCTGACCGCTGCAGAATACTTAGCGTACGATAAAGGCATGCATGTGCTTGTTGTGTTGATAGACATGACAAATTACTGTGAGGCACTGAAAGAGATATCTGCCGCTAGAGAAGAAGTGCCTAGCCGTAGAGGGTATCCAGGTTATATGTACACAGACCTTGCAAGCATTTTTGAACGTGCCGGTAAAATAAAAGGGAAGGAAGGGTCTATAACCATGCTGCCGATTCTTACGATGCCAGGCGACGACATAACTCACCCAATCCCTGATCTTACAGGCTATATAACCGAGGGACAGGTCGTCTTAAACAGGGAATTAGATAAGAAAGGAGTGTCGCCTAATATCGACGTTCTGACTTCTCTGTCAAGGCTTATGAACCAGGGGATAGGCGCCAACAAGACTAGGGAGGACCACAGAGACTTGGCCAATCAGTTGTTCGCGGCATACGCTGCAGGAAAAGACCTTAGGAACCTGTCAGAAGTCGTGGGAGAAGGAGCACTGTCCGAAAACGACAAGAAATTCGTGGATTTCTCCAGCAGATTCGAAAAGGATTTCGTAAACCAAGGCTACGAAACAGAGAGGTCCATAACTGACACTCTGGCGATAGGGTGGACGTTGCTGTCTGGGCTCGACAAAAGGGAAATGAAAAGACTCAAAGAGGGAGAGATCAAGAAATATGGTAAATGGGAGGAATGACGTTTCTAGCATCAAGACCACCAGACTTGAGCTGATAAAGACAAAGGCGAAGGTTAAAACCGCCAAGAAGGGTCTGGAGCAGCTTAAGATGAAACGGAAGAAGCTTATATTCACATTCTTTGATGTGGTCAGGCAAATCCGGCTTACCAAGGGGGAAGTAAAGGAAACACTACAGAACGCTGTTGACAGCATAAGGCTGGCAGAAGCTCTGGAAGGCAGGATGGGCGTCGAGCTGGTCGCAGAGGAACAGAGTATGATAACACTAGACTTGAGTTCCAGCAACATCATGGGTGTTTTGATTCCTAAAGTAAGTTGGCAGGAAGAAAAGAGAAGCGAGATAATCGACACGATTCTCAGCCTACCGGTTGCGATAGGTGACGCAAAGATATCCTATCTTGACTTGTTCAGACTAATAATAGACATGTCCCAGAGAGAGGTTGTCCTAAGACGCCTGCTGTTAGCTATCCAGAAGCTTAATATGCGGATAAACACGATAGAATACAACATAATACCAAAATTGAATGCCAAGGCCAGATACATTAGGCAGAAGCTGGATGATTTTGAAAGGGACAGAGTCGTGTCATTGAAATATATAAAGGGGAAAGTAGCATCATCAGCAGAATAACAGGAAATTATGTTTAATGTAAACCTAAATTAACCTAAAATGGAAAACGAAATAGATACGTTGAAGAGGATAAAGCGCCTTGAGACAGAAGGGAACCAGAATATAAGTTACGCGATGGAGAACGCTTCCAGGCTGGTCCGTGAAGCGGAACTAAAAGCGAAGCAGAACGAAGAAAATGCCCTCAAAGATGCGGAGGAGGATTATGAAGCAGCTGTTTCCAAGGCCGAGGAAAAAGCCAGAAAAGAGAGAGAATCTGTGTTAAAGGAGACCTCTGCCAAAATAAACAAGCTCAAATCAATAGATAAAGACGAACTGCTAGCCATACTCGAGGAAGTATTTTTAGAGGGACATTGATATGTTTAGACCCTCCAAAATCGTGAAGGTTAGGATCTTTGTTACAAAGAAGAATTATGAGGTCCTTATGGATATCCTTAACGACACAGCTGCCATCCATATAGAACCGATAAGTGAATACGACAAAGAATCTCTAAAGGGGTTGGAGAGCGGTGAGTTATATACGGATCTAAACCTAGAATTACAGCGGATAAGATCGATGGAAACCAATATGGTTTCAAGGGCAACAAACAGGAGAGTTGTGTTCAAAGATGCGAGAGCTCTCCTTGCTGCCGCAAGGAAAGTGAAGATAGAGAAGCACCTGACAGAGCTGGCAAAGGAAAGGGATGGCTGCAAATCGCAGAGGAAAGCCCTGTTAAGCAGGAGAAGGATTTTAAACAGGCTGGCCGGTTTCAAGGAAAAAATAGAGATACTGTCGAACAATAGCGTCTCTTCTTTCCTAGTAGAAGCCATTCCCGATGCAAAGAAAAATCAGATTGACGTATCAGAAGCACTGAAGGACTATACGATATACAATATCAACACGAACACGGTAGCGAGCGTCAGGAAATCCCAGAGAGAAGAATTTGCAGCTGTCTGCAAAGAGAAAGGAATAGCTATAGAGAGCATCCCTCCCCTTTCTGGAAAAGTACCGGAATTACAGAAGGAGACTGAGAAAGAACTTCAAGACTTGGCGAATAAAGAATGGAAGATCTCTAAAGGCATAAACGAAATATCCGACCAGTACTTCAACACTGTAAGCGCGCTTAGAGAGCAGCTCGAAATAGAAACAGAGAAGCTAAACGCCGCGGCGAAGTTCGGCTCCACAGAATCGGTAATCATAGTAGAAGGCTGGATGGAAGAGCGCCATATACCAAAAGTAAAAAGGATATTTTCAAAAGTAACAAAAGACGAGTTTATACTCGAAAGGCTTAAAACGGAAGAGCTAGCTCCCACAAAGCTACACAACCCTTCGAAATTCAAGCTGTTCGAATCTTTCATAAGATTCTACTCTCTCCCAAAAAGCAATGAGATAGATCCGACGATAATGTTTGGGATAGTTTTCCCCATCTTCTTCGGTTTTATGGTAGGGGACGCAGGATACGGTCTCTTTATGTTCTTGACCTTCTTTTGGTTAGCGCACAGGCTGACTCATCCACCAAAGAAAAGCCACGTCCCGAGAAGACTTGCACGCTTCGTGCATACTATCCTAAGCAACAGAGGGCTGCTGATACTGTCTAAATCGGTTATGATAGGTTCTGTAGTCGCCATAGCGTTTGGCCTGGTCTTTGGCGAATTCTTCGGCTTTAGACTGCCGTATAATCCGCTCTTCCAGGTGGATACGGGAGTATCTACGCTTCTTCTCATATCTGGGTGGATAGGAGTAGTTATGGTCGAATTCGGGTACGTGCTTGGCGTAATAAACAAGCTATATATAGGAGACAAGAAAGGGGCGCTAGGGCGCGCTGGCTGGGGTATAGCGGCCGTGGGTATAGTTCTTATAGGGTTAAACGTACTTTCAAAGGCCAGCGCAGTCGATCTGAATTCTATAGTAGGATATATCCTAGTTCCTGCGGGTGTTGCGATGGTCCTCAGAAGCGAGGGGACAGAATCTCTCATGGAGATACCTTCTGTTATAAGCCACATATTATCCTATATGAGGCTTGTAGGCATCCTGCTGGCATCAGTTATACTAGCAGAGGTTATAGACAAGATATTCCTGGCAGATACAAAGGTGTCTTTTGCTTTTGCATTGATTGGAGGAGTCATACTCATCTTTGGCCAGCTTTTCAATATCGTGATAGCAATATTCGAGGCAGGCATACAAGGAGCAAGGCTTATCTACGTCGAGTTCTTTTCAAAGTTCTTCAGCGGTAACGGTAAAGTGTTCAAGCCGTTTGGTGTGGAAAGGAAAAGAACAGGTTACAAATTCAAATTAGAAGACTGATTTTTCCTAAGTTTGTGTTTAGTGTAAACCTAGAATCTACTGCAATCTTATAACTCTGGCCTCTCCATAGCTTGCTGTTACGTTAACAGCTATCGAAGGCGGCATGAACATCTCTCTGCCGTAAAATGTCGAGAGCAATTTTCCAGGTATGTAAAATGAGGCCACGTTTTCGTATACGAACATGATTCCGTCCTTAGAATATGTTCCATTCGTCGCTACACTTGAAGGCAGGTAAGTCATGTTGCTCTTTGAGTAAATATTACTACTATAGAAAACAGCTCCTTTTACTGTGTACAGCGTGTCGTTTCCAGGAAATATGGCCAAAGAGATTGGACCATATCTTGCATTAGCCACATACAGGTCGCACTGGGCGAATTCACGCGTTGAGTTTCTGAACACGGCGCAGTTTTTGGCTCCAGATGTAAGGTTCTCAATAGTGTAATTAATAGGGAATTCTGTTATTCCGAATGATAAAATAGAGCCTGTCTCGTTGTACAGATCAGCTAGGGAATTAAGCTGAGCCATATCTATCAAGACGTAGTTTACACCCGGGTAAGAAGCGTTCTTTAGAAGGATATTTGCGTACTCGCTGTCGTTTTCGATTATAGAATTACCATTTATTTCAAACTGTTTGGCAAGCTGGTAGTACTGCGATGGCACCAAGATGGTGCTGTTTGAATTCGCGGCGTTGAAATACTCAAGCGCGTACTGTATATCCGTAGGCAACTGCTGTTGCGGCGCCTGTTGGAACAGGTTGCTGAACAACACAAGATACGCTATGATTGATACAGTAATTAGGGCTGCAATGGCAATCGACATCAGTCTTGTATTTATTCTGAGCAGCATATAACCGGATTATTGCTGATATTCTTCATGAATCTCTTCCTGATCGCTGTTTGTCTGCATGTTTTGGTCGCCGTCTATCAAACCGGCACTTTCGTCAGGCAAATTTCTATCCTCAGCCTCAGGGCTCTCTTCCATTTGGTGAGACGTCTGGTCCGATGTTGAGTAGATTGCAAACTTCCTTTTGACTTTTGGGGTAGATTTTCTTTTTATAAATTTAGGCATTCCTTTGTAAAGACGCGACCCATGAATCTTTTTTGCGCAGTCTGGACAGTAATAAGATTTTAGCCCGTTTTTGAAAAGGTACACTGACCTGTCTCTTCTAGTCAACTGACCACACGAAGCACATCGTACATTTCCCGTGCGCCCTCTTCTTATATTCTTTCCCATCTACTATCTTACTATTAGATGATTATTTATACGTTTCATTGGCAACGGCTTTGCCAATAAACCCGGCTCAATTAGTAAAGCCATTGGCAGCTCAATACTTAAATTACACAGTGTTTTATATTCTGCATGAGGAATGCACAGATATCAACCGAATACCTAATCGTATACGCAATGGCTCTGGCCGTAATAGGCGGGTCAATCGTGATCTTATTTTCTTTGGGAATCTTTAACCCATCTAGCTATGTTTCTCAAAACGTCGTCACGGGCTTCGGTGGTTTAGCGGTATCGCAGGTGTGCGCCCCGGGAGGCGTGCTAGCCCTTGATATTGAAAACACGAATAACTACCCAATTGAGATAACTTCCATCAACGGAACTAGTTCACTGAATGCAAGCCTAATTGGAGGCACACTATTTTCGACCGTGCTACAAACAGGCGTGTCTCAGTTGTTTTTTGTGACAGATCTGTGTCCAACTGGTTCTAATACGAGGTACTCATCCACAGTAAACGTTACGTATATAACCGGTAGCAATACAAATCCAGGTCCTTTCCATTCGATTGGCACAGTATCAGGACAGACTTCTTCTTCCAATTTTAATTCTATTGCTAGTTTTAACGGCGTAAGCAGTTTTGTATCGATACAGAGTAACAAACCCCTGGACACTGGAAACTCGGCAACAATCGCAGCCTGGGTTTATTGGCGACCAGGTGCGGGCGGCGGCGGAGCATGCTGCAACACCCGACAAGAGATATTCGGCCTGGACTCTTCTCCGAATTCTGAGGTAAATCCAATACTCGCAATCAATGACAGCGGGTCCCAGTCAGTCGAATCATGGGTGTGTGCTAATCAATGCTGGGCAGAGGCTCGCGTTGCGAATGCGATCTCAACAGGCAGCTGGTACCTTTTAGTGAATACATACAACAACAGTGAGGTCTGCACGTGGGTAAATGGCGTAAAGGAAATATGCTCGGCTGAGACTGGTAACCTGATCCTCCTGGGTTCAGGGGATTACGCATACATCGGCGCAAGAGGGGGCACGGGATCGTTTTTCAATGGATTCATAATGAATGCTCAAGCATACGTAGATGCGCTATCGGCCGCGCAGATACAATATCTATATAGTGAAGGCAGGTTCAGCCCACCTCTTTCGGGTTCTAATCTGATAGGGTGGTGGCCCTTACAAGGTAATGCAAACGATTACAGCGGGTATAACAATAATGGTATAACCACAAACATTCAGTGGGTTCCTAGTTAAGGCGTCAGCCTATCAGGTGTCCTCGGCAGCAGAGTCGCTTCAGCGACGTTTTCAAGATTTAGCATCTGCTTGACTATTCTCTCGAGTCCCGTCCCGGAGCCTCCGTGCGGAGGCACTCCATATCTGAAAAAATCAGTATAGAATGAGAACTTCTCAGGATCGAGCCCTTTTTCTTTCAGCTGTGCCATCAAGACATCATATCTGTGCTCTCTCTGCGCCAGCGTCGTAATCTCCAATCCTTTGTATATAAGGTCTGCGCGTAAAGTCAAGTTCTTGTCTTCATCCTTTCTCATGTGATAAAACTGGGCGGCGCTCCATGGAAAATCGGTAAGGAAAAAGAAGTCACTGGAATAACGTTCCTTTACATACTTCCCGAGCATCCTTTCTCCTTCAGGATCCACGTCGTCCACGACTGTCTTTCCGTACTCCTTGAGTATTTTTGCGGCCTCTGCCATAGTTATCTTAGGGAACGGCGTTTTTGGTATCTCTATACCTATACCCATCAATTCAAGTTCTTTCTTGTTGTTTTTCTCTACATCCCTGTATATATTTATAAGCATATTCTCCATAGTGGCCATAACGTCCTCATAAGATTTTATGAAGCTCATCTCTATGTCAACGCTAGTGTATTCACAAAGATGTCTTGATGTATGGTGCGGTTCCGCCCTAAACACGGGTCCTATCTCGAATACCTTCTCGAAACCAGCTGCCATCATCATCTGCTTGTAGAATTGAGGCGACTGTGCTAGGTACGCCGTCCTATCAAAGTAGATCACTGGGAAAACGTTTGCGCCTCCTTCCGTGGCCTGTGATACTATCTTTGAAGAATGTATCTGGTAGAAACCAGAACGGCTGAAGAAATCAACTATGCTGTTGCTGACTGTGCTCTGCACCTTAAAAACGGCAGACACTTTCTCTTTTCGCAGGCTCAAGAACCTGTAATCTATATCTTTATCAAGGGAAGATTCGACGTTTTTATTCAGGTTTAGAGGTATCGGCTGCTCAGCTTCTGTCAGGATGTTTATTCTTTCAGGTATAATCTCCCATCCATTCACAGCTTTCTTATTCTCGTTTTTCTTTCCGTGTACTTCGATAACGGACTCGTTCCTTATGTTTTTAGCGTATGCGAACAGCTCAGCATTCGCTTCTTTGGAGAGAGTGACCTGGTAAGTCCCCTTTATGTCCCGTACTGTAAGGAATATAAGACTCCCAAGATTCCTTACGTTTTCAGCCCATCCATTGAGCTCTATCTTGTCTCCTTCCTGCTTAAGCATGTAAGTTTATAGCGTTATACGGTTATTTATCCTTTTTTCGCAGCGGATAAACTTGAGTCGATAACTCCACACATACGCTTAAATTTTATTGCGTTGTTAATCTATAAATGGAGTCGAAAGACAAGAAGTGGAGAGTTGCGGTAATAAAGGGAGACGGCGTAGGTCCAGACGTTATCAGCGCCGCTATTTTGGTGCTTGACGCGGTAAAGCGAAAATATAATCTAGACATCGAATACGTCGCTGCCGAAGCTGGTCTTGGATGCGTAGAAAAATATGGGACAAACCTGCCAGTAGAAACGCTTGAGATCCTGAAGGGGACAGATTGTGTGATAAAAGGTCCCACAACCACTCCAGAGGGTGCTAAGTCGCTTCCCAGCGCGAACGTCGGGATAAGAAAATACTTTGATCTTTACGCGGATGTCAGACCGAATAAAAATCTTCCCAACGTCCCGAGCATAAAGGGAAACATTGACTTCGTAATAGTCAGGGAAAACACAGAAGGGATGTACTCAGGGCTGGATTTCAAGATTAACAACGAAACGGCGATCGGACTAAGAGTAATCACGAGAAAAGCCTGCGAGAGGGTAATAAAATACGCTTTTGATCTGGCCGAGAAGAGGAATAAGCACGTGACTCTTGTACACAAAGCTAACATACTCAAAGTTTCGGACGGAATGTTCAAGGAAATCTTCTATGACATCGCAAAAGGATATCCTGACGTGAAGGCAGACGATGCGCACGTGGACGCGGTGACCCAGTGGTTCATTAAGACCCCTGAGTTCTATGACGTTGTCGTGACTGAAAATCTCTTCGGAGACATAATCTCCGACGAGGCGGCGATGCTTGTCGGCGGGATAGGGACTGGTGCGTCAGCTGATATAGGAGAGAAATACGCGATGTTTGAGCCAATACACGGATCCGTCCCGAAGTATACTGGTATGGACAAGGTAAATCCAATAGGCACCATAATGTCCGTGAAAATGATGTTAGATTGGATGGGTTATGAAGACGCCGGGCAGGCTCTCGAGAAAGCGGTCAAGTCCATATTAGAGGAGGGAAAGACTCTCACGTATGATCTTGGCGGCACGGCTAAGTGTTCGGAAGTCGGCAGGGCTATAGCAGGAAAGATCTAATCCAAAATAGACAGGATCCTCTCTATATCACTGAGTTCTGCCTCTGTGTTTTTTGTGTTTATTTCCAGCCTGAGTTCAACAGGATATCCGTCGTCTAGCTTCAACACCGTAGACTCTTTTATTTTGTGGATATAGAAGTTATCAGGCATGTACACGTATACATTATCTTTTTTATCACTTTTATCATCTAGGGAGGAGTATGCATAATCGAGAAGCTCGTTCATCTTGCGGTCGTCTATCGGTTCTTTTTCGTACAGCATCGTCTTTATATTTTTTTCGCGCAGCAATCTGTCTACCGTCCTGAAGGCCTTTTTTTCGTCGCCTCTTTCGTACAGAAGATATTCTTTAGCTATCAATATTTCAGCCGGATGAATCCCTTCATCACCGCTCTTTTTTTCTTCGTAGCTTATCTCTATAGAATTTTTACCGTCCATAAAGAACCCCATCTTTTCGCAAGCAGGGTTCTCATCAGGATCTTCAAAAGAAGATTTACATATCACGTTTCTTGAGTCAAAGGAATAGGGCAGGATGCCCTCTAAATCAGATACATTATACATAGCACGTTTTTCATGCTGTTGCATCTAAAACATATGATACCATCCCGTATAAATACGTACTATGCACGGAGATAGCCATTTTACGCACGTGTCCTAGAAAGGCATAAAAGCAGCAAAAGAATCATAATCTAATGGAGCCCAGCAACGACGTTGTGAAGAATATAGTCGAGCTCAGAGAATCTCTAAAAATCTTTGACCAACGGTTGTCCCAGCTCAAAGACACCGTTAGGATGGTCGACCAGAATAATATAGACAAATACAACGAGCTTAAGGAAATACTCAGAAACCTTTCATCGGATGTCTCGTCCAACAAGGCAAAGACGCTCGAGATAGAGGACGCGATAGACAGGCTACAGAAGCAGCTGGAAAAATTTGCAAAGTTGCAGGACGTTAAGATCATAGACAAATACTTGTCTTTTATAGACCCATCAAGGTTTTTAAGCAAAGAAGATGTTATTAAAATCGTAGAAGAATACATGAGCAGTAAGAAATGGGGTTGATAATATGAGTCTTTTAGATGCGTTTAAGAAAAAAGAACCTGGAGAGGTGCCGGATGTGACGGAACTGATGAAAAACGGCATGAGCGATCAGGATATCATAGAGAACCTGAGGCAACAGGGCTATGATAGCACTGCTATAAAGAATGCCCTTGTGAACGCTTCCAATGTGCTGTCTAACCAACCTATCAAGCAGCAGCCTGCTTCATCTATACAGCCGCAGCAGTTTCCTTCCACATCGATTAGAGAAGAACCGGCACCGCAGATGTCCGCTCCCCAGCCTTTTTCAGTCCAGAAACCAGAGCCATCTAAACCATCAGGTATAAGCGACCAGACTCTTGATGCGATTCAGCAGGTCCTAGAGCAGATAATCGAGGAGAAATGGCAGTCTGCCATCGGTGATTTAAACTCGTTGAGGACGAGCGTTAAATCTAACGGCAGCGATATAACTTCTATAAACGATAAAATAACGCGCCTTAGTCAGAGGATAGACAGCATACAGAATACAATGGCAGGCAAGACTGAAGAATACAACAAGACGCTCACCGACGTCAACATAGAATTGCAGGCGTTTGAGAAGGTAATAGACAGGCTAGTACCTACAATAAGCGACAGCATAAGGGAACTACGCGACCTTATAGACGAGCTTAAACGAGCTAAATCACAGTGATTCGCCCAACAAGTTGAGATTATTGTAAGTTTTACAATAAACAAAATATATAAATATTAAATGCTTTCTATATTTACTTGTAGGTGGTAATATGGCAAGGAAAAGAATATACTTGGATGAACTCATCTCAAAAATAAAAGATAGTTCTATACTCGAATCAGATATAGGCTATTTTACCACCACCGACATGCTGGAAAAAACCGGCGTGATGTCATACATAGACAATATAACACCAAAAGACGCCGTTGGCATCTTAGAGGACCTAGGTGATTACGTGTACATTTTTGATTTTAAGAACAAGAAACTGCGTTTGATAGCCGAGAAGGGTTTAGAAATAATAAACGAGGGCGATAGCAATTTCAGATTAGTCTACGCTGTCGCAAGGAACGCATTCGAGCAGAGCAAGCACGAATACGATTCGATGTACAGGTGACATCCTCCTGTTTCTAAAAAGCATAGGATTCCGCAGCAGTCCTCCGCCTCGATGGTTCCCGCTTTCTTGGATCGTGGCAAGCAGAGCCCGAATATATGGGGACTAACACGCATTGTTACTTTGCCTCTGATGTCATTCATATTTTTCGCATCCGTTTTCATCCTGTGATTTTAATCGTTGGTTTTCCCACTCTTTGACAAATCACCCTTGTAAAACGAGTGTCGTCTGGTATTTATGAGATAGGCTGTAATTAATTATAATGGTGAAAGAGAATACCGATGAGAAAGCCAAAACTGCTAATAAAGACGGGTCCCTTTTGCATTCCGGCGAACACCTGTTCGCTAGGGCACTTCAGAATGAAGGGCTTGACATACACGTAAGAAAAGCTGATACGTTCAGGGGAGACGGCAGAGGATTTCTTGTAATAAGAGAAAAAATACCTATAGAGAAGCTATTCATAGCCGAGCGCAGAGTCAACGAGGTCATACCAATGGATCTGAAAACAGAGACGAAAACCTTCGATGATATCAACGCGGCCAAACTAAAATACAAAGACATAAGATTTAACGAAGAGCGGCTGGAAGATACAAAACAGGTTAGGGTCGTGAGGATCGGCGATTTCGATGTCAGTGCCTGCAAGAACGTACACGTCGGGGGTACGGCAGAGATAACCGCGTTCGCCATAGTAAGCATCTCATATCTGAAAGGGGAAACCACTGTCGAATTCAAAGCGGGGCGCGATGCAGTGTTTTATCTCATATCAAGAAACGATTCTGTGGTGAGTCTCGGTAAGGAATATAATTTTATCCCATCAGAAATAGATAAAGTATTCAAGGACGTAAGCAGCTCCTCCACTTACTGGAACGATTCTTCAGAGGTTCTTTTTATAAAGCTGATCGAACAGGCCGGAAGAGACGTCGTGTACACTGGCAGGATAGACTTATCGAAGTTTTATGGGGTCATACACGACTACATAAAGAATAACCCCATTAGATGTCTGATACTGCTCTCCGAGACGCAGCTACTCGCAATAAGAGGAAAAAACAATACGTTTATACTCCAGGATATAGGAATGCAGCTGCAGGATAAGAAAATATTTGCCGGGAAGATATCGGACGATTACCTGAATGGAAAGATAACTGATTACAACAAGATAGTGGATATACTGTCGGGATTACCCGATAAGCTGGGATAAGGATGGAATCCATAGACTTAATAGCAGCCAAGGTGCGCGTGTGTAAGTTATGCGATCTATCAAAGGGCAGAAACAACGCCGTCCCTGGTGAAGGGGTTAAGTCGGCGGATCTGTTTATAATAGGGGAAGCTCCCGGTAAGAACGAAGACCTGGCGGGTAAGCCATTTATCGGCATGGCAGGCAGGTTCCTTGACAAGTATCTTTCTATGGCAGGTATAGAACGATCCGACACGTTCATAACAAACGCAGTCAAGTGCAGGCCTCCTAACAACAGAAAGCCATTTGGATCCGAGATTGAAGCGTGCCGACCTTACCTTTTAGGTCAGTTGACCGCAGTGGAGCCGAAACTCGTCCTGTGTCTTGGGACATCCGCGTGCACGAGCCTTGGGATAGAGTACAAACACCTTTCAGACATCCGCGGAAGGAGATTGGATGTCGATTTTTACGGCGTAAAAGTAAAGGTCTTTGCGACTTTTCATCCGTCCTTTCCAATGAGGTTCAAGACTAAACGCGATACATTCCTAGAAGACCTGAAGAAAGTAAAAATTATATTGGGATGATGACATCATTGTTATGGACAAATTAATCCTCCCAGACTATTCAAGGAACCAGTGTGCGGTCGCGGCAGAGATCCTTAAGCGATTTGGTGTGAACAATGGCAACAGTTCTTTGAACATAATTAACCAGAGCAAGAAAAAATTGTCGCTCGTTGTCGTAGACGGTTTAGGATGGAACCTTTTTTCAAAAACCAACGTCCCAAACGGAATAGAGGCGCGCAAAATAACATCCGTTTTCCCGTCTACCACTGCTACATCTATAGTATCACTGATGACGGGGCTTTCTCCGGGGTCCCATGGCATAATAGGGTACAGGTCTTTTTTGAAGGAAGTAGGCTCCCTAGTAAAGATGCTGGAATTTACCTACGCGCCGTCTCACAGTGACCATTTACTGGCTGAGATAAGCGAGATAGAACAGATGTTCAACGTAAAAAACATATTCATGCGCCTAAGGCAGAAGCACGTGAAGAGTGCAGTTCTCATACCAGATTTTCTTGTCAATACTTCTTACAGTAAACTGATATATAGAGGAGCGTATGATATCCAGGGATATTCAAACATATGGGAGGCGTTTCTCCTCTATAGGAAACTCCTGGAAAACCCAAGGATCCGCTTCATCAGCATGTACATACCTGACGTGGACACTATACAGCACGCCTACGGTTTCGACAGTGATATATCTAGGGAGTCAGCGTCTTACATACTGAACAAACTCTACTCGATACACAATTCCAAGAGAAGATATGCAGACGCCATAATAACATCGGACCACGGTCACATAACTCTCGGTAAAAGAATAGACATGAAGGCAAACAGGGCTTTAAACGCAAAACTCGATATTCCCCCATACGGTGACGGAAGGGCCCCATTGTTTCGTTCTAGGGAGAACATCGCACAAGAGCTGTCCCAGTACAACCTGCGCACTTTTGGAAGAAAAGATTTCAGCGCCCTTTTCGGAAAGATTGATGATGTGATAGCACCAAGCATGCCTGATGTAGTCGGGGTTCCGCTGGACGATTCCTATTACGAGTATGATTTCAAGCTGAAGCCGAGGAGATACCCCTCTACAATGAAATCTAATCACGGCGGCCTGTCCGCGCATGAGATGGAGATACCTCTCCTGGTCATAGATTAAAAGTTAATAACTTTGAAGCGTTCCTCTTAATAAGATGCATAAGGTATCATTAGAGACGCTTACACTGCTCATAGGCATCGCAGCGATAGCTCTCCTCATAAGCGTTTACGATCTGAACGGGACTCTCAGAGACTTTGCGCACCTCAGGCCTGATTACCTGCTGTTTGCAGTGGGCGCTTTTTTTGCGTATACCGCATGGAAATTCTTTCCATGGTCGTATATAATAAGAAAATTGAAGCTGAGGATATCTATCACCCAGAGTTTTGTGATGATGTACGCCTTTTACGGGATGGGAATAGTACCCTCGAGCGTGGGTCAATTCCTGCCGTTAAAATACCTATCCAACTTCAAGAAAAATGCGAGCTTTTTCTCCTTAGGAATCATACTTGCACTGGGCGCGACTTCAGGGCTGGCCCTTTTGCTGATGACTATAATCTCGGCGATATTTCTATCTAAATACATCACATACTTAGTAGCACTCTTCGCGATAACCTATCTTTATACTTCTCTTCTGGGGATGGAGAGGACCCAGAACATCCTCATAAAGATGGTTAATAAAATATTCAATCCCAAGAAGCATCCTATTTTCAAGAATCTCGCAAGCAACCTAAAAGGCCTCGGGAAGCACCACGCTTTCCTGTCGCAGAAAGACATAATCATAGAGACGGTCCTTTTCCTGCCATCCCTATTTTTCGAAGCCATTCTCCTGCTGTTCGTCCTTCTTGCACTCAATCAGTCAGTACCAATAGTCAGCGTTGTGTTCATATTCGGAATTTCTGTTGCAGTGGGCAACCTGTTCGGAGGGATATCTCTTCTGCCTGCTGGCCTGGGGATTACTGATACTGCGATGGTTGCGCTTCTTCTTCTGTTCGGCATCCCTGGAGCGGTAGCAATAACCGTCACAATACTATTCAGATTTTTCAACACATTCTGTGTCTTCCTTGCAGCTTATCTGTCAATGTTCTACATGAAAATGAAGTTCCCAAAATTGCAGGTTAAAGTTGGGCGTTAATACAGAACAGTATCCTTTAAATTGCAGAAGCACAGAAAAATGAGAATGGAAAGGCATTCGGATATAAGATTAGTTTCAATTAATTTCAACGAGCACACGGGCACCGGTATACTGGAATATGGCGTAAGGCTTTTGAAAGCACTAAAGGCTCAAAAGTCCAGTCTAAGGTTCTACGGCGTTTCCTTTGCGAGTGGGAATCTGGCTGGTACACCTAATGGACTCTACAAGAGGGTAACAACTGAAAAGGTGGAAAACCCAGCGCTATCACATTACTTGGATCCAGGCTTTGTCGTAAAGGACGCACTTTTCAGCACAAAATTCCACAAAAGCAAGTTTATAGTGACCGTGCACGACCTGGATTTTCTGATAAAAAATAAAGGCTCTCTCAAGCTGTTGAACCAGTACACAAGGCCATCCACACTTCTGCGCAGGCCGCTTGCGCTGCTTGGCGGCCCGTTTATAATCGTGGTTAGGGCCCTAAGTACAAAATCAATACTCAGCACTGCTAGGAGATTCGTCTGCGTCAGCGAGAAATCCCGCGATGAGATGATAAATAAATTCCATATACCGATGAAAAAATGCCCCATCGTATACCCTATAATAAGCAACGAGTTTAAGCCTATGTCTAGGACGAAGCACAAAAAGATCATCATCGGCCACATTAGCAGCTACTTACCGAACAAGAATGTCGGCGCTCTCATAAAGGCGTTTAAGATGACAAACTCAAAAGATTTAGAGCTTAGACTATACGGCCAGGTGCCACCTTTTAAGATCGGCGATGATAAGAGGATAAAATACAAAGGTTTCGTTGCTACCGAAAAATTACCGGAAATATTCAATTCATTTGACGTGTTTGTTTTCCCGTCGACATGGGAAGGATTCGGTGTGCCAGTAATGGAAGCTAAGCGCTGCAAGATTCCCGTCATAACCTACCAGAAGGGGGACTTAACCGATATAGTGAAGAGGAATACGCTGCAGTTCAAAGATGAGGAAGATCTAGCTAGAATCCTAGAAAATAAAGGGTGGAAGGATGTAAACATAGATAAAGCGTATAACGATACAAAGAAGTGCAGCCCTGATTACGTAGCGAAACAGATGATAAAGATATATAAAGATGTTCTGAAAGAGAAGTGAGTTTTTATAGCAGGTAGTAGTTATGGGGTATTCTTATTATATGGTGAATGAAGATCAGTGGGCAGGTGAAGCTCAAATAAATAAGTTATAAGAGTTAGACCTGGTGAGCACTTGCACTTAACCGAGTAAAATAATAGACCTTTTATGGAAAGGGCTCCTTGACACAAAGAATCTGCAAGCTTGAGTCCCCTCAAACAGGAAGCCGTAAGACAAAGTTTAAATCCATCTAAAGCCAAACATAAATCATGCCTTTGCGTTTCCCTATATACAACAGACAGAAAATTCTAGCTAACAAAAAATCCCAGTCTGCATTGGAGTACATGATGACGTATGGCTGGGCCATCCTTATCATAGTCATAGTTGCGGCAGTATTATACTCTTTTGGGATATTCTCTCCATCGTCAAGCATATCGGCGACTATAACCGGCTTCAGCGGCCTTGGTTCAGTAGACGCAGTCTGCCTAGGAGGTACAAGCTTCACAGTATCTCTTGGCAATTCCCTAGGCTATCCCATAAACATAA
>JAKAAW010000010.1 GCA_021802105.1 Nanobdellota archaeon
CGGGACAGTCCGGTATCTTCTATGTCAACGGCGCATGCAACAAGTCATCATCCTCCTATTCTGGCTCGGCGACTATAACCTACACGGAACCTGGACAAGTATTTCCTGGGCCTTATTTATCTACTGGGAAGATAACTAATGTGCCAGCAAGCATAGACTCTAACAAAGTTGCTGGCTTTAACGGCCTTAATAGTCAAATCACAACATCAATGTCTTTCATGTCTAGCAACTTTACAATTGTGTATTGGGTGAATGCAGCCAGCACTTCCAGAATAGAGAGCCCTAACGGATATTCTATGTTCGGTTCATCTGGTCAGAATTATGTCAGTCTCTGGCTGAATAATGGAGGGGGGTCTGGAGCATCATGTGGCTCAGGAGATGAGGAAATAGGGATAAGTACTACTTATGCTGCTGGACTCGGCATAGATGGAGGCGTGTGGAATATGGTAGTAATATCTCTCTCAAAAGGTTTAGCCCAGTTCTTTGCTAATTCCATCGGTCCATGCGCAAGGTCACTCCCCTCTGGAACATATTCACTTAACGACCTTTCTTTCGCAACGTCTGAAGCAAGTATTCCTCCCTTTAATGGTACTTTGTCTAATGTTGAGATATACTCCAGAATTCTTTCAAATAGTCAGGTCTCCTCTTTATATCTTGAAGGCTTAGGCGGTGCTCCGATACCAAATACTGGTTTAGTAGCTTGGTGGCCTTTGGATGGCAGCGCGAATGATTACAGTGGAAATAACAACAATGGCGT
This sequence comes from Nanobdellota archaeon, assembly GCA_021802105.1. Lineage (GTDB taxonomy): Archaea > Nanobdellota > Nanobdellia > Parvarchaeales > Parvarchaeaceae > Parvarchaeum. Next base: position 758 of record JAKAAW010000010.1, read on the forward strand.
AGCGACAAACGTGAATTGGGTTTCTTCTTAGACTCAATTAAAGTTGGCGCCTAATCACTCTTTTAAATTTTATGTATTTAAATACATAAATATATAAATGTGTAATACATTACAAATATATGGAAGATGAAGACATAACTACTATAATAAGATCTTGGAATCTTTGGGACAAACAGATGATAACGGGCATAGCTAGACCATCTTACACCCAAAAAATCATCGAGGCAATAAAAGATGATGTCGTTCCAATAATAGTCGAAACTGGTATAAGAAGGGCAGGAAAGTCTTTTATATCACGTCAAATTGTGCACAAACTAATAGAAGACGGCGATTTTAAAAAAGAAGAGACGCTTATTATAAATCTTGAAGATGAAAGACTAATTTTAAGGGATTACGAGCTTCTTCTCCAAATCTACAGGATATACCGAGAAAAAATAAATCGAAAAGGGAAAGCATTGATAGTCTTAGACGAAGCTCAAGAGATTAAGGGGTGGGAAAGGTTTGTAAGAGGTATTTCAGAACGTGCTGAAGCAAAATTTATAATAACAGGTTCATCATCAAAACTTTTAAGTTCGGAATTTTCCACGCTTCTTTCTGGCAGGCACATAGTTATAACCGTTAGTCCGCTAGACTTCAATGAATTTTTGCCGTTTGTAACGGCCACAAAAGACAGAAAAAATGAAGTCGAAGCATTTGAAGACTATTTTGTAAATGGCGGATTTCCAGCAGTCGCTTTATCCAAGATCAAAGATGAAGTCTTGTTAAGTTATTTTGAAACTATCATAGTAAAAGATATAATCCAAAGGTACAACATAAAAATACAGGAAAAGCTCAGGACGCTGGTAAAATTTTATATAACGAGTGCGGCATCATCAATAACCTACAACAGCATCTCAAAGTTCTTAAAAATGCCTATAAAGACCGTCCAAATCTTCTCAGATTACATAAAAAACTCCTATCTTCTGTTCTTTCTGGATAGATTTTCTTTTTCAATAAAACAAAGAGAGATCAGTCCTAGGAAGGTTTACGTCGTGGATAATGGTTTTATATCACTGATCGGGACAAACCTCAAAGGACTTAGAGGCAGGTTACTAGAAAACTTAGTCGCTTTAAATCTCTTAAAATTATCTCATACCGATAAAAAATTAAATATTTATTATTGGAAGGATAATCAAAAGGAAGTAGATTTTATCTTAAGACGAGATAAAAAAATCGAGGCGATACAAGTAAGTTACTCAATTAGAGAGCAAAGGACACGAGAAAGGGAGCTTAGTGCGTTATTGGAATGTACAAGGTTGCTTAATCTTAGTGAAGGTACAATAATAACCAAAGATTATTTTGCTGAAGAGACTATAGACGGAATTTTTATAAGGTATATACCAATAATGGACTGGCTGAAAAGCATAAAATGATATCTGTGTATCCATAGTTCTTTGGCTACTAAGCCGAAGAAGAGATAAAAAGCAAGAAGGTAAAATTTATCTCGTTGTGAAAATGGCTCCTCGACGTGAAGAATCTATAGAAGGCTTAAGTTACAGTAAAAGTAAAATCAGAAGACAAAGTTTAAATCCATCTAAAGCCAAATATAAATCATGCCTTTGCGTTTCCCTATATACAACAGACAGAAAAGAAGAAAAAAGCCATTTATCAACATCCTCATTTCCTATACACTAACTATAAATCGCCTATTTAAATACTTCAACCACTATCTAGTAGTTTAATTATAAATTTCCAACAATGCATAAAGCTACCACAATTCTTAAAAGAGCATGCTAAACGCCTTTTACTCTAGTGTAGTCCTACGCCCCTAAAGAGCATGAGTTTTCGCGCTTGCTTTTTATAAGCAAATTAACTATGTTAGAATATAGAAAATCTCTATCGGAAATGAGCTGGTAATATCTTAGTAATATCAAGCAAGTCTTTTTTTATGTGGTTCTCATATATTAAGTAGTGAGGGGGGAAAAATGGACGAGGAAGAGTTGAAGAAATTATATGAAAGGGTGCTGGAAAATTTTACGTTGTATAACCAGTACAGAAACAACGTTGCCTTCGCAGAGGCCTATAAGATAAGCGAGATGCTGTTAAGGATAAACAATCTCGCTATAAAGAACGGCCTTTATAAAGGGGATTTGGACGGCTCTCTGAGCGATTTCGAGATGAAGCTGGAATCGGACGAAAGGAACAAGAGCGTACTTTTTGTGTGACATCCTCCCACAAATGAATTCATGAGATTCCAGCCCCTGTTGAAAGCTTGAGCTTTCTCATGGCATATAGTTCCTGCTTCTCCGGACCGTGGCTCGTAGACCCTGCTCTGATTCTCATCTTTGCAAGTTCCGCCGTCAGAGGATTCTCCACAGGCTTGTATTCCCCTCTGTCTGAGGGTATTGGATCCAGTCCCATCTGCTTAAGACCAAGATCTCTTACGTTTATCGCTGCGTTTATATCCCTGTTCAGGAGTGTATTGCAATCTGTACATTCCCATTCTCTCTGATTTAACGTCAAACTTTTATTGACATGTCCGCATACACTGCATGTCTTTGACGACTTCTCAAACGTTCCTATCTCTATAACGTTCTTTCCCTGATTTTCTGATTTGTACTTAAGGAATCCAAAGAATCTGCTCCAGCTTGCACTGCTTATCGACTTTGCAAGGCTGTGGTTACTCTCCATTCCTCTTATGTTCAATGTCTCTATCACTATGGTATCGAACCGCTTGGTTATCGCCGTCGATACCTTGTGAATGAAATCATTTCTCGGATTGGTTACTCTTTCATGTGTCTTAGCCACCATTAATCTTGCTTTATCTCTATTGTTTGAACCTAATTTCTTCCTTGACAGCATCCTCTGCCTGCTCTTCAGCAGCTTCTCTGATCTTTGCAGGTATTTTGGATTGCCGATCTTTATGCCGTTTGACAGTACTGCGAAGTCCTTCAATCCAACGTCTATCCCTATGGTCTTGTCAGGATCGTTCGTTATTTGCACTTTTTTAGGAACGTCCTTTCTGTCGTCCACTACTAAGGAGACGAAGTACTTGCCCGTCGGCGTCTTTGTCACTGTCAGCTGCTTTACATTGTCTCTTGTAAAAACCCTATGATTCTCCATCTTTATCCCTTTTCCCATCTTAGGAAGATACAATATGCTATCATCGAAATTGAAGAATTGCGGTATCCTGAAAGACTGTCTGTTGGATTTCTTCTTGTATCTAGGGTATTTTGATGTCTTCTTGAAGAACGCCTTGAAAGCCTTGTCCAAGTCCATCAACGTCTGCTGCAGAGACTGCGAGTTTGCTTCCTTAAGCCATTTGAACTCTTCTTTCTGCTTCAATTCTTTGAGGAATCTTGCTGTATCATAGTAGTTCAGTCCTTTCTTTTGTTTATCGTTTTTATGCTCTTTGTGATAGCTTTCTCTTAACTCTAATGCTTTATTCTATACCACTCTGCTGCAACCGAAGTACTTGGAGAATGTTTCTTTCTGTTCCTCGTTTGGATACAGTCTGAACCTGTATGCCGTCAGCATATCGTTATTTTACCTTTTTTCTATTTATGTTTTCCATTTCTGAGTCCGCTTTCATCCCACGATTCAAATCGTGGGTTTTCCTGCTCACACCTTATAAGCGAAAGGGCTGGTGCCACGGAGGTACTAACTAGGTCTGTACCTTTATCTGCATTAGGTCTATACCTAATATATATAGAGTCGTTTCACCGTCTGACGCACCGCCAGGAGTCTTGTAAGCTTCGACGAGGTAATTTCCAGGTTTGCCTCCTGCATTGTACGCTCCTACGGTTATCGTGCAGTACCCTGAAGGCGTGTTATTCTGTATGGTCCACCCGGATACCGCAGTTCCTGAGGGTGTATATACGCTGCACCCCTCCGCATTTACCTCGGTCGAAAGGGACGGGAAAGTGCTGTTCGCTATGAGGGAAACGTTGCACGATGCACCGCAAAGAGATGATGTGTTTGTCACAAGAACAGGTTCATTATAAGCCTGAAAGTGAGACCCTATAAAACCACTTGAATTGTAGCCAAAAAGGAATATGTTCGGGACTCCCCCCGACGAGGCTGAATAATCTTCCAGCGCATAGAGGGAGACAGAATAAGGGGTAGATAGCTCCTCCCCAAGGGTGCTTTGTATATAACTGGTTACGGCTGCAAGAGATCCACTGCTCTGAAAAGCAAAAAGATGCGGCATGGTCGTATTGACTAGCGTAAATGATGTCACGGCAGATGAATATTGACTTAATAGGTCGTTGTTGGATAAGGTCGACTGTGTGGCAGTAGAGTACGATGATGACACAACATAAGCGCTGCTTATGACTGACAATATTATTATTGTACCCAGAACAAGATCCATCGTGAATATCTGCCCTTTCATGATAACCACTCTGCGTAGCTTATCCTTATTATTGTGTTACCAGGGCTGAGTACTACGTATCTCTGTATAGACGCTATATATATGGGGTTGGACGGGATAGGAAAACCAGCGGTTATAGGAACTGAGTTTATAACAACCTTGGACCCATTCAGGTAGAAAGCGGATACATTGAAAGAATTTCCTCCTCTCAAAAGCTCTGACAGACACCCTGGCGAGTTCTTTGAAAGAGTGGTCAAACTATACAGTTTCTGGGCGGAAGCCTCATATGAGTTCGCCATCACACCAAGGGTTTTTATAGAAGAACAGGACAGAGAAGGCCAGTACGATGGAGAGCCCTGAGATCCTGTCAGAGTATTTACCCCAGATGACGCTCCGCTGTTCAGAGTGTCCGATATGAACTGGACATAATACGAAGAATAAGGATTAGACACGGATGCGACTTCATAGAGAAAAACTATGATTGATGTTAATATGAGTACAAATATGAAGAGTGCTATCAGCAGGTCTATCGTGAAAACTTGTCCATTTTTACCCATCCCCATAATCTTGTTTTCTTTTTCTTCCTTATATTACTTACTTTGTTATTCGATTCTGAACAGCCAACGTATAGTGTGAGATTTTTACTAACCTTATTAGTGTGAGAGGGAAAACCGATCTCTTTGAAGGTGATAAAATATCACATATAAACAAACTACGACAATAGTTTATATGGCATCTGAACTAGAGGAACTGCGCTCCAAGATACTCGGTCTTTTGGCGAAGGGCCCTGTCTTGACTATAGATGCAGCCGAAGCACTGGGAAAAGATACGACCCAAACAGCGGCTATACTAGATTATTACGTGGGCCAGAACGACATTACCAAAACGGAAAGAAGATACGGCACATCCTCTGTTTATTACCTAAAGAAAGACGTAGACACAGCGCTTACAAAACTTTATCCACTGCTTAATAACTCGGAAAAGGCCCTTATAAACAAAGTCAAGACTATGAAAGTAGTAAAAACTGAAGACTTGCTCCCATCCGAAAGGTACATCTCAAAATCATTGGGTGATTTCCTTAAGACTGTCGCTGCTAAGGACAGTGATACAGGTAAGCGTATGGACTATGTATATTACTACCAGCTTTCCCTCGATGATGTAAAGACCTTTCTCAACGGTGAACAGGAGAAGGAGAGTACCTCTCAAACACACCAGAAACAGCCACCAAAGAAGGAACAGGCAGGACTACGACTGCAGAAAAGAGCGAAACTTTCTGAGCCGGTTTCCGAGGAGATAAAAAATATGTTATTCGGGCACGGCTTTAGCAGCGTTACAAGACTCGGACAGGACATATACCAGTGCGAATACGGTCCCAACAGGCTTAGGACAGTGGTGATAATAGCTATGAAACCTGGGCTGACAAAGCGTGACTTCATAAGGTTTTCAGGTTACAGTGCATCATACAAAACTGTGGTTTTCGTCATAACTGGAGCGAAAAAGATAGCAGATTATTCAGAGTATGGTAGTACGATAAACATAATAAGGGTGATGTGATGGAAAGAAAGATTTTGTTAGTAGGTGAGAATGCTTCACTGTTCTTAAGCATAGACAAGGACATAAACACAGAATTTGGGATAATAAAAGCTTCCCAGCTGAAAAAAGCAAAAATAGGGTCCACCTTGAAAACTCACACAGGTAAAGTCTTCTTCGTAGTAGATCCCTCTACTCCTGATTTCTTTAGGAAAATAATACGTCTTCCACAGGTCATACTTCCAAAGGACATAGGAAGTATAGTGATGTATGGTGGCGTAAAATCTGGAAGCAAGATCTTAGAAGCAGGAACTGGCTCCGGATTTTCCGCTTGCGTCATGGCTTCACTTGCCGGAAACGGCAGGGTGATTTCATACGAGATGCGCAGGGACTTCATAAAAGTGGCAAAGAAAAACGTGGCGCTTTTCGGCCTTGACAACGTCGACATAATAAACGCAGACATAAGAGAAGGGGCTAAAGGGAAAGATTTTGATTTTGTTCTCCTTGACATGCCGGATCCATGGAACGCAGTGAAATCCGTTAGCAAAAATATGAGAATAGGCGCCAGGCTCTGCTCTTATTCACCGTCTATAATCCAGATAGAGAAAACGATCGCTGCGCTGCCCCCTGAACTGAAGGTCGAGCGCCTCATCAATACCGATGAAACTGAATGGAAGGTTGAGCTGGATAGGGGTATATTAAGACCGGAGAGCAGCGGAATAAAACATACCGCTTTTCTGATATTCATGCGAAAGATTAAAAAGTAACACTTAAATACGTGATGTCCCCTCACCTCAAAAAGCGTTGGTTTTCTGCTCACGTTGATAAAATATGACTCTTAATCAGAGCCTATGATCAAGGGAGTCCAAAACACGCAAAGGGCGGCTGACAGTTAGATTTAGAAACCTGGGTTCTGATTGATCCTTACTTGAGTGAACTTAACGGCGTTTTGCTGCTGTAAAGCCTGCTCATCGCATCATTTACAGGGGCGTAAATTTTGTCAAGGCACTCACAATTGATGTACTTGCAGATCTCTAGATATAGAGTCTTGGTCTTTGACAGAAGAGCTTCCTCGCCTATCTTAGGATCGTTGCTCTTTATCGAATATTCTATTCTATCAAAGAGATTCCTGTATATGCTTGAGTCTGAAGAGAGCACATCGCTACTTCTGTTTTCCCCCAGAATCTTTCCGAGTAAACCCATAGATACTATCATATTGTATCCTATTATATTTAAGTCTTGTTCTTAGACTTATCCTCGCTTAGAGTCTCTATGTACAGCTGGTACATCGGCAACAGCTCTTCTTCAGGCACTTTGTAAAGTTTATTTAGCATCAGCAGCACTTCTTTTTTCTCCTCTTTCATCTTATCAAGTATTATGGTGTACATTATCTTTCCAGTTCTGGTGAGCTTAGTGCCTAGAATCCCCCTTTTCAGGTACCCTTTGTTCTCTAGAGTGTCGATTATGTCAGAGCTTATACCAACCGCTTCTTCTATCTCTGGCTGCTCCCCTATATCTTTCTTTAAAAGCTCATAGGCTATGAAACCTATCTTCTTGGCTTTGGATTCTGTTGCTTTTTTGTCTCCCACGGAGATTAAGCCAAGCTTCTCTTTTTCTTCCAGTCTGTCAAGCTCCTTTAAGTATATCTCGAGCTTGTTGTTCGCCTGTTTAAGCTTTAGCTGCTCATATATGGTGAAACCCATCGTTATCAGGTCTACGCTGATAGCATCATAGAGTCCCTGTGTGCCATCTGCGAAGTAAGCCATTATGTTGCCTGCTGCGAAAGCAGCGCCTATCCCTATGTAGTACTTTCTGAAGCTCTTCTTAGGAGAAGGGCTCTTTTCTTCCAGTATCCTGTCTAGCTCCAACTTTCCCATATTTTCCACCACTCATAATAATATTGAGTTATGCGTGTATTTAAGATATTTAGGAGTATTACAAAAGTATTACTGGTTTATTCGATTGCATCCAGAGAAAAGTTTCACAAGAAGGATATTAAAAAGAGAAGGAGACAACAAATCTTTCATTCTTAAAAATGCATACATGATGATATCGACGCGTAATAATGACCTCTCTGATTATTTTTAATAAAGGAGGTGATCCAGCCGCACGTTCCCGTACGGCTACCTTGTGGCGACTTAACCCTACTCGCTAAACCTAGATTCGGCTGCCGTTAAGACGGTAGTCTCATCTAAATCTAACTTGTCTGGTTTGACGGGCAGTGTGTGCAAGGAGCAGGAAAATATTCACCGCGCTTTGTTTAAACGCGGTTACTACGGATTCCGACGTTCACGAGGCCGAGTTACAGACCTCGATCCGGACTAGGATAAAGATTATAGGATTGGCTCCTCCTTTCGGAGTCGCTTCCCTCTGCCTTTACCATTGCAATTCGCGTGTAGCCCAGAGGATTAGGATCGTACTGACCTACCGTCGCCCTCGCCTTCCTCTTTCTTTCGAAAGCAGTCTCCATATTTTGCTCATTCTTCCCGGAGGAAATGTTAGCAAATATGGAAGAGGGTCTTGTTAGTTACCCGACTTAACGGGACGTCTCAAGATACTAACTGATGATGGCCATGCAATACCTCTCAGCGCATTAGGCAAGTTCTTCAGACTGGCCTTCATCTTGCTGTCGCTTCTGGTAAGATTCCCGGAGTTGAATCCAATTGAACCGCAAATTTCACCCGTTTTTGTGCTCCCCCGCCAATTCCTTTAAGTTTCGACCTTGCGATTATACTCCCCAAGTGGCTTACTTAACGCCTTCGCTGTCACACTGCATTTCCTCAGGGAAATGCAACGTATAGTAAGCAGCGTTTACTGCTAGGGCTACCCGGGTATCTAATCCGGTTCGTTCTCCTAGCCTTCGTCCCTCACCGTCAGGTCCGTTCTGGGGCTGCGCCTTCGCCACTGGTGGTCTTTTTCAGATTAAAGGATTTTACTCCTACCTGAAAAGTTCCCAGCCCCCCTCCCGGCCTCTAGTCTGAAAGTATTCATACCATGCCACCCAGTTAAACTGAGCGATTTAAGCACGAACTATTCAGACCAGCTACGAACGCTTTAGACTCAATAATAATGGTCACAACTAGAGCGACGGGTATTACCGCGGCTGCTGGCACCCGTTTGCCCCGCTCTTATTCGCCATACAATTTAAAAATATGGCAAAAGTTCCTTCTTAAAAAGAAGAAACACTTGGGATTCCCCTATCACGCTCTCGCGCATTGTAAAGTTTTCGGGACTGCTGCATGCCGTAGCACTAGGGTCCTTGTCTCAGTACCCTTCTTGGGGAAACCACTTCCATGGCCCCTACTGATCTGTGATTTGGTGAGCCGTTACCTCACCAACAGTCTAATCAGGCATAGACCGATCGTAATGCGATTCATCACGGTAACAGTGGTGAACCTTTCACAATAAAATCGTTTCAGAAATTGTTGCTATGGAGTATTAGCCTCAGTTTCCCGAGGGTATCCTCCTCATTACGGTACGTTATCTATGTGTTGCCTAAGCCGTATGCCATCCACCCTTACCGGGCAGATATGACTTGCATGTCTCATTCGAATCCCAATAGCAGTGACCTCCAGCAGGATCAACTGGAATTTAGCGTCGATATCATCATGCATGAATGTAAATTCTAGCACTCACTTCGTTTCATATGCCTTTAAGGTGGGCATCAACTGTATGCTCTTAGTCTGTAATATGAAATGGCGCCTTCAACGCACCGCTTCTCGGCACTCCGACACATCCGGGATATTACAGACAATTATTTACTTTGATAGTTCGCATTTAAATACCTTTTTATCCTGCCAAACCTATCAAAAGGCCTAAAAAATTCTGTAAATCCGGCGTAGACGGATCTGCATAAGAGTAGAATACTAACATAGATATTCTGATAATTAGGACTCTGGCAGAGAAAATCTTTAATCGAAGACTTTCTTAGTATATGTGATATCTACTTGAAGAGGGGTCAGCGTAATAAAGAGAGGCTCAAAAAGTAGGTAAATCCAATTTGCTGTCGGCGTGGGGAAAATTATTTGCGTTTACAGAAACTTTACTCTTTTTTCAAGGCCGCCTTTATCTTCTCCGCGGTTTTCCTTGCTTCCTCTTCATCTGCATAGGGGTGTCCAGGCCACATGAATCCCTTAAGACCATCCCCTCTTTTCCTGGGGATTACATGGATATGCAGGTGAGGAACGCTCTGACTTACTATGTTATTGTTGATTATTAGTACACCATCGGATTCTGTAGCTTCCTTGACTGCTACTGAGAGTTTCTTTGAAGCAGAGCTTAAACTGCACAGCAACTTGTCGGTTGCCTCCATCACAGTGACAACGTGTTCCTTCGGCACGACAAGACAATGCCCATGGAAAAGTGGCCTGGCATCAAGAAAAGCCATGCACTCCTCACTCTCGAACACTATGTGTGCGTCCCTATCTTTAGACACTATCTCACAGAAAGCGCATATACCCATGCATATTCTCTGCAGCGCACAAATAAAACTTTTATTCCTGAAAGTGTGTATTGTATAACATGCTAATAGGAACTGCGATGTCTGCACACCAATCCGAAGGAAACAACATAAATTCTGACTGGTGGTATTTTGAGAAGAACGGCAAACTGCCATACAAGTCCGGTATGGCGTGTGATAGTTACAGACACTACAAAGATGACATAAAACTCATGAAAAGACTAAGATTAAACTCCTATAAATTTTCAATAGAGTTCGCCAGAGTAATGCCTGAGAAGGACGTTGTGGATTATGATGCGATAGATCATTATAGGGACATCATCGCCGAATTGAAAAAGAACGGGATAGAACCTATACCTACATTGTGGCATTACACCCTTCCGCTCTGGTTTTACAAGATGGGTGGTTTCGAAAACAGAAAAAACTTGGTCTACATAATAAATTATGTTAAGCTACTTCTCTCTAGGGGGCTTGATGCTAGATACGTCCTTACTTTAAACGAGCCGATGGTATATGCTGTAAAAGCGTACCTTACCGGAAGATATCCTCCATTCAGGCGCTCGTTCAGGAGCATGCTAAAAGTATCCAATAACCTGATACACCTGCATAACGAGCTGTACGACATTCTAAGTAGAGAGGGTTACAAAGTCTCGATAGCAAAAAACATGATCTATTTCGGGAAACTCAGACGTGTTTACCTACCTTTTGGGTTGTCTGAATATATCTATAACTGGCGTTTTATAAAATATGCAAAGATGGATTTTCTCGGTCTAAACTATTATCGTAATGTAGACCCCTTCAGACTCGTCAGGCGCAGGAGCAACAAGACAGATATGGGCTGGACTATCTACCCTTACGGCTTGCATTCGATAGCCGAGAGATATTATAACGCATACAAAAAACCTATAATGATAACCGAAAATGGAATAGCGACGAACAATGAAGACCTAAGGAAAAAATTTATAACAGAACACCTGAACACGATTATTACTCTAAGGAAAGAAGGTGTCCCTGTTATTGGATACCATTACTGGTCCCTTCTCGACAATTTTGAGTGGGATTATGGCTACATGAAAAAATTCGGTATAGGTCACGTAGATAAAAAAACTGGTAAAAGAATCCTAAAGAGCAGCGCAGAAACTCTGAAAAGACTCGCTTTAAAGTATGAATAATTAATTCTTCCCCCTTATCGGCACGTGATGCCTGCCGAATTTTTTGACGAGAAAAGCAGCCATAGTTGAATAAAAATATAGGAGCTCGGTGTGGAGGATACCATCTTTTGCGTGTCTGCGATATGACATCCTAGCAGTGTCTTTTATCATGAGAAATTTGCCGTGCACCCTGAGCCTCGAAAAGAATTCTTTATCTTCACTTATCTGTATATTCTCATTGAAGTTTCCAGCTTTTTTCACAGCGTCAGATCTGCAGAACACGCAACCATAGGCCGCTGGTACGTTACCGTAGTATGACAGTCTCTTATAAATGTTTATTGCCCTGCTCATAAGCTTGAACTTGGCGCGCTGTTTGCGGTTGAGATCTTTGTTGTTTACCCTAACACTTGGCTCTATGGCGACGACTTTCTCGTTGCGAGGATCTGAAAAAGTGCGTACTACGCTCTTAAAGAGGGTCTGAGATAGAATATAATCAGCATCTATAAATGCCGTTATGTCGCCCCTGCTTAGCTTAAGGCCCTTATTTTTAGCCACGCTTATGCCTCTTTTCCTTATAGTGACAAGCTCGGCGCCGTGTTCTTTTGCTATTTTTTGTGTGTTGTCATCTGAGTTATAGTCTGCTATCACGACCTTATAGTTCTTGTATGTCTGTGCGTCTATTGACTTTAGAATATCTGGCAGATATCTGCCCTCGTTATACGTCGGTATAACCACGCTTATCAATGGCTCTTTGATCATCTTTAGATTATTGATAACATCGTTTAAAAATGTTTTGTAATTACCAGTTAATATGATGACATAATCCTGCCTCTAAAGAATGTGGGTTTTCTTTCCACATTGATAAAAAGCTTAATAACATATACGACTATGTAAAATAATATGCGACTTGACTCGATGCTCACCGCGCCGGGAGATGGGTGTATCCCACATAAAAAACGGCACGGACTTATCGGGAGAATACTTGATAGTGCCTATTCTGAAGCAAAGAGATTCTATGATGATAACGTAAAGGTAAAGTTAAGGCTGGCTTACGCTGTTGCCTCGACTGCTGCTGATAGAATCCTAACGTACGTGGTCATAAGACAACCTGGGGGAGAGGAGGCTAACCCTATACAGGCAGGTATGATAAATTATTTCGGCTTTGTGCAAACAGCGGTGACTTCTCTAGTAGGAGTTAACGTAGCACTCTATGGACTGTCTAGATTTATAACAAGCAAGAGAGTCTCCGATGGAAAAATTAGCAATGACACTCTTCTCGGAAGCATGTACACTGGCGTTGGTCTATCGGAATCGCTGGTGTCATTCCACAACTATCTTGTTGCTATGCACAATAACCTGTTCGATTTTACCTATATAAACTATCCAGAGTTTCTTGTGCCTTCATCACTGCTTGTAGCTGCCCCTATTTTGTACGCATTCTGGAAAAATAGGGATAAAAAGCCTGGGGCTGCCAGGATTTGAACCTGGATCAAGCGGTTTCTTCTAATCATCCCTTGCAGTCATTTTTCCAGTCCAGCTGGAGCCGCCGATTCTGCCGAGTTAGACTACAGCCCCTATCCTATCTTAAGTGAATATCCTGTATTTATCGGTTTCGCCTATCTCTTCAAGTATCCTCTGCTCTATCTCGTGGCTTATTCCAGAAGATAACTGGAGCCGGTTGTCTATATCTTCATATGATTCGAACGGCTTTTTCTGCCTCTCTTCTACCATCTTTTGGGTCATCTTTTTACCTAGACCAGGTATCAGCTCCAAGGCGTGCAGTCTGACGTTTACAGGCCCTAGGGTGTTCAGTATTTCGACGTACTTCTTCTCATTGTCCTGAACAGCTTTGTGTACCATATCTTTAAGTATCTGCGTGCCGGCCCCACTTAATTTGTCGGGTGTTATTCTCTTTATTATATGGTGTATCTCGTCTCTCTTCTCTTCCCCTATGTAAACTTTCTTTCCAGCTTCCACAACCGCGTTTTTCTTTAGACTGGCCAGCAGTAGGGACAAGGATTCTGTGAGTATTACGGCAGATGGTCTTCGATCCTTTGTTTCCACGAGTCCATAGGGCAGATACTCTAGAACATAAGCATATTCATCTCTTCCCATATTATTACTATTACCTTTATTGTGACATCCGTCCACAGCCAGCAGACCCTGCCTTGATTCTCATCTTAACAAGTCCTGCTGCTATCGGATTCTCCACAAGCTTGTATTCCCCTCTGTCCTTTGTTTTGGATACAGCCTGAACTTGCAGGCTGTCGACATATAATTACTTTACCTCTTCTGCTATTTATGTTTTCCATTATTTCCAGCACGCTTTCATTCACCTATAAAGAGTGCGGGTTTTCCCGCTCACGTTGATAAATGTTTCTTGATGATAGCAAGAATATTTTTTATGTCTTCCTCTTTTATAATAGATTTAAGAGGTGCTAATATTGCTCTAACTTGATCTACAGATGTTGGGGCAACGTCGATTATCATCCTCAAATAGTCATCTCTGATATTGAGATTAAGACCTGAAAGCTCGTTGAAGGTATCCTCAAATTTGTTAACCTTGGCATTTTTCTTTATGTGTTCGACAAGTCTCTTGCCTGGTTCATAGTTCGTGTCTATGCTGTCCAAGTACTGCTCCTTCACTTCATTCTCACTCAGCATTTTTTCGTCTATTATTTCGTATTCCATATTCACAATTTCTTGAGATGTACAGGCAGAAGATCTATAGTCTTCTTTGCGGAACCTTGAATTACCTCCACAGTATACGCCTTACCTTTCTTTTGAAGCACTAAACCAGGCACTCCGAAAAATCGTCTGTGGGGTATATTCCGCTGGAAGTATGCGGCAGGGGCTATAAGGACTCTATCTCCCTTCTCAAATGATTGCAGCGCTTTTTTCAAATCTATCTTACCTTTTTTATCCTTAGAAATCGTAAGACGCTTCCTCGATCTTCTATGCGCTCCCTTTCCAGTTATTGACATATCTTATTTTAAGCCGATTCGGAGTATTTAAGCTTTGGTATCCTGTGTCATGAGAACAGTACTAACCGTTGTCTCGCTTCTAAGCTCAGCTTATGCGCACCCCTGGTTCAATCGTGCCTCCACTTTCGTCGACTGACAACAGCATTACCCCCTTGTCTGTAGAGACTCCCAATACAAGAACCTCTGACATGAAATTTGCGACCTGTTTCGGCTTGAAATTAACGACAGCTATCACCGTTCTTCCTGATAGCGATTCCAGGTCGTAATTAGTGATGTGGGCTGATGATTTCTTTTTGCCTATCTCTTCACCGAAATCTATTTCAAGCTTATAGGACGGATTTATCGCTTCAGGAAAATTCTCCACTTTCACTATGCGTCCTACCCTAATATCAACTTTTCCAAAGTCCGAATATTCTATCATCCTAAACACCGACAACAAACTTGCAGAGGGAGGGATTTGAACCCTCGAAGGCCTGAGCCATAAGGTCCTTAGCCTTACACGTTTGACCGCTTCGCTACCTCTGCATGAGTAAATTTAACTATATAGTCGCTTATAAATCAACTTACGTCTTTTAAAGTCTCTATTTGGAGGCCGATAAAGACGAAACACATCGAGATCTACATTGATTTGGGTTTGGTGGATATTTATGCAATGGTCTTATCTAAATAATATTTTTGGACTAATCCTTTAAGGAGATTCTTCTGCCATTTTATTTCCCCTCTTCTATTAGAATAGCAAGCGGAGTAAGCAGACCAGGCGGCAGTCTGAGCGGCTAAAGCAGGGGAGCTAGTAGACCAACCGGCGGTCTTAGCGGCTAAGGCAGCAGAGCTAGCGGATAGAGCGGCGGTCTTAGCGGATTCTGCGGCATAGTTAGCAAACCTGGCGGCGCGCCAAACTGCGCCTATCCTCACTTCAGTAGGGTACTTTAGCCATTTCTCCGCGACTTCTATAGCCGATCGCGGTCTAGGATCGTCTGGGTACGCGACCTCATACCTATTAAGGACGTGCCTTGCACAACTTGCCGCGTAATCTACAGACAGCCTTTTCAGGTCTATTTCCTTGACCAGTCTCATCTCACTTGCTACGAATCTGTTCTTGTCTTTGAGGACATTTCCACGCGCTTCCACTTTAAACAACCTGTCTCCAAGGACATCCCCTTGCTTGTATAAAGAGTATAGGGAGAACAGATCAGTGGAGGCGTGGAATCCGTTGTAACCCATTCCCAGCGGGCCATCATGTTTGTACCAGTCGCCAACTGTCCATTTTTGAGAACCTTTTGTGCTGGTCATGTCTTCTTCTATTGATTTGTAACCGATGATGTAGTTTTCTGAGCCTTTTGTACTATCTCCCGATAATCTTCCCAATAAGTTTTCCAATAATTTCATACTTTGCCTCCTTAATTACCTTATAATCTCCATCAATTTCATAGTTACAAACTGCTTAAATTATTACTACTGTATGAGTAGGAATAATATATAAAGCTTTGCAATGCCCATATGCGATTGCTTAATTCAGTTACAGCATCTTGTAGTAAGCAATAAATCAAACAATCCCACTCTACAGCAGTAGGCACAAAGAAATCCATTTTTTGGGGATAATATTATCCTTTTAAAGAACCGTTATAAATAATGACATTGATTTGATTAAAATAGGGATATATACATTATGTTTCTTTAATAAGTATGAAAAAGGACAATATCGAGGAATACCTGCATAATGATTATTTAGATCAAGAACATTGCAGCCAGATTTATGGATCTGTATCCATCAAAGGTAGGTCAAAGGGACGTTTATCAAAAATCTATCATGCCGTATCAAGGATTGATCCATCATACCTCATTGCACATGATTTTGTAGAACTGGGAATTATAACGCGGGACAACTTAGAACGTCTTATCGCCATTGTGGATGAGGAAAAGGGGATTAGATATGATAAAAAAGTTTTATACTACGCAAAAAGGATTTTAGTAGGCGATTTTTAAAAACCGTAAAAAACCTCGAAATTTTCGATTAGGTGTGATATTACAAAGTAAATTAGGCATATCTGAATTTTTAATTTATTGGTATAAAATCGACTCAAAGCCAATAAAAATGAATATTGAATTATTCCAATTTCTTGTAGATATCATTATCCCAATGACAGGATGGGGTAGCTGGGATTTGAACCCAGAATCACCGACCCCCGAAGCCGGCATAATAACCAAGTTATACTACCACCCCTCAAAGAATCTAAGACTCAGCTTAGCTTATAATCCTTTTCTGATATTTAGGGTATGTGCCGGTTTTCATGACTATACTGTCCGTTTTTACGGCTATTCCCTTCTTCCCTCGCACTATCTCATCAGATGACAAGACAGACCTCCCAAGACCTATAAGCTCTCCTTTAAGTGTGGACATGAATATCAGTTCTCCTGCGTTGAACTTATTCATTTTTGATACGCCAGGCACGGCTAGAGGAGAACCATGGCAAATCGTATCCACAGCGCTGTCTGATACAAAGACCTTTGGAAGGAAATCTATCGCCCCCTCTATGCTGCCAATACAATAGTTAAGAAACCCGTCATCCTTCTCCTTTTCATGGTAATACATCGCATCTTCTAAGTCCTGCAGAGTCACTAGATGATCCTTTTCTGTAAGTGTCGACACTTTCGTCCTTCTAAGCTCAGACATGTTCGCACCTACCCCCAATTTTTCACCCATGTCATGTATAAGCTTTCTTATGTATGTACCGGACTCCACGCCTGCTCTAAAAAGAACGTCGCGCCCGTCTATTTCCAGGATATTTGAGTAATAAATCTCGCGCTCCCTGTACTCTCTTTTTACGTTCGATCTTACTGGCGGCAACTGTGAGATCTTGCCTGTGAATTCACTAAACACTTTCCTCAGGTCCTTTTCGTTCACCTCTTTGTGTAGGTGCATGACTGCAACGTACTCTTTACCTCCAATCAGAAGAACTGAGATAGCTTTATTTGCAGAATTAAGTGCGAGCGGCAATAAGCCTGTTACCCCTGGGTCGAGCGTGCCGGAGTAACCGACCTTTTTAACGCCTAAAACGGAGAGCAGTTCCTTGGCGATTATGACGGCGGTTTTAGACCTTGTGTTAACTGGCTTGTCAAGAAGAACGAAACCTACGTCTGTCTTATCCGCAATGGTTCTTTTCTCAGGATAAGTTCCATATAAGTCGTCTGTAGTCTCTTCGACTACTGTTATCAGTTCGTGTTTTATACCATAGAGAGGGAGCTCCCTATCCGCCATATGCGCTTGAATGTCTACTTCTTTTGGAGTATTATGTAATTCAGACATAATTTACGAAGCTCCTCCACCTGAAGATGTGTGGAATCTACCACAAGATCGAAGGGAGTCAGATCGTTTGCTATGTCTATACCATAAATATTCATATAGACTTTAGCGGTTAGTCTGTCCTTTTCCTTCATGAACTTTAGAGCTGGACCGACTTTTATTCCATCGCGCTCGGATACTCTTCTTGCCCTTTCTTTTACATCAACCTTAAGGTAGATTTTTATTGTACTCGGCGCATTAACTTTCCAAGAAGCAACCCAGCTGTCAAGAATTATATTAGTCTGTGTTCTAACATTTCTTACTATGTAATTGTCCAGCGCTTTATCGTATTGTGGGTGTTTAAGCCTGAATCTTATGGCATCCAATCCCTTCTGAGACTCCCAAAACTCAAATTCTCTGGGGGGCATTATCTCCCTCAGCTTTGAACTCGCTGAAAAATATTCCAACCCCAACGATTTGCTTAGGCCACGCGCTAAAGTGGATTTACCTGACGCAGTAAGCCCGGAAACTATGATTCTCATACTCGTCATGGGATGAGGTTGTTGATGATAAGATTGCTGTTGTTGGTGAAGACTGCTGGCAGGTAGCTAAGGTTATCGCAGTAATTTACAGCTGAAGGTGAGACTGAACATTGTTGTGTAAGCATGTAATTATCCAGCTCTGTGTAATTTATCTTATAAACGTTGACGTTGGTAAGGACCTGATTCTGTATGCTCAGCAATGAGTTTACCGGTAGCCCGTCAGTGAACACTAAACTGAACCCCGGTACTGTCTCGTTAAGCAGGTACAGCTTCACGAAGAGCGTGTTCATGTTCTTATTTGGTATAAACAGAAGTCCTGGTGAATTTCCATAAGCGCTGAGAGATATAGGCGCACTGACATATCCTCCAGGCGAATTAGAGAACCCTCCTATGTGCAGAGTTGCATTCTTTGCTGAAGTTAGCATAAGCACTCCTCCAGGTATCGCACTGGCATTTGTAGACACTCTTGTGCAACCCTTTCCATAAACGCATGAGTTTGATATAGGTATGGGACCTGAAAGTTGTTGTGTCAGCTCGTTGAACACTTCACCGTACGGATTGCCGACTGAAGATGTGCCATTACTAGAGTTAAACGGTATAAGAACTTCTACCAATAGAGTGTCTGACGCATTCCATGTGACGCCTCCAACGACAATGCTAGATTCTATAGGTGCTAGGCCTAGCGAGCTGCTGCCTCCAAAGACCGCTAAGTATTTGTAGCCATTCCCTCCTAAATTATTTGTGTTCGCTACGGAGTTGGATTCTACCATCGGTGAGAACTGTGTGAAATTCTCAGCTATAGTTGATATAGCAGAAAACTTCTCGATCTCGCTGCCACTTATTAATGCGTATGTAGGTCTATGTATATAGTTCAAATACGTCGCATATTGGTAAGGGGATGTTGATTCAAAGAAGTATTTGGCAATCATAGACTGGTAACCATACGCGTTGCTTCCATCAGCAACAGATGTTCTATTTGCGATTGCTTCTATCCAGTACCCATAATCCCACCAAGCTATTACGGAAGAATTAACGGGCGTGTTCTGGCTAATCCACTGAAGTGAAGGGCCCCATAGCGCAAGCCCACTCCCACTCTGCTGCGCTACGTTGTAGGAATATGAAAGACTGCTGTATAGATCCATCGATACGACAGCTACTGCGATTATGACTATAACGGCTGCTATTATAAGCACATTAGACTTGGATATCTTCGGGATGCGGTAGATGCTGCGGACAAGAAACTTTGTTATGAATACTATCGCGAACGGGATTATTATTGCAGCCATTATGTCAGTCGGCTCTAGCAGCCTTGTCTCTATATTGGAGAAGAAGATCGTAAAGATGAACAGTATGAATGGTATTATGTATAAAAGGTTTTCAACATTTGATTCTAATATCCTATCGAACGCGAACGTAAGAATAAGTATTATGACTATGCCAAGTGCACCGTATTTGAACATATTCACGCTCTGATTCATCAGCGAGAACATTATTATAAAGACTATAGATATCATCGTAAGAAGTACTATAGGGGATAAAAGTCTCTTCTCGGACTTACTATGCATAGCCCAGTGAGCAAGAGGTATGAAAGAAGCAGCTATGAACATAAGCATATATGCATATGATCCTGCACTAGGAGAGTAAGTGCCGCCCGTGAGAAGTATAATGAACGGTAGAGTAAGGGCGAACGGTATATACCAGTGCTTGAACCTCCTAGTGAAAAAGTATAGAAGGAATATTCCTGCTGCGTATAAGAGAAGGAAATTTATCCCTATAGATGATGTGCTGCCGCAGTTAGCCGTAAGTCCACCATATTCGCATATCCGTTGAGGGAGCGTCATGGTCCCGAATTCCGCAACGGTGAGTGATACTAGTGAAACTGTACCTACTCCAAGAGGGTGCTGTATCTCATTGAGTATGTAAGAGAAAACGTGCCCTAGCCTCTGTATACCGCTGGCGGCTATTACGGCCAGCATGATTATTATGCTGTAGATAGATATAGACATTCCCTTATTGAGAAGAGGTATCTTTAGTTTGTTTCGGTATTTGTCATATACAAATAGCTTGAACAGTACCATTACATAGGCGAGGTACATCGGATAATACATTGTATTGCTTATCAAGGAGGAGGGGTCTACTACCCTGAATGTACTCTGTAGAGCTATATACAGACCAAACGGCAGGAAGGCAAGAAGGTCCCCTTTCTTGTCATAGTCCATCAGTATCATCACTATGTACACCAGTGGTACAAGGAAGGATAGATATTTGAAATAGCCACTTGTTATACCTGTGAAAGCTGTCCCAAGCATGACCATAAAACCGTACATCACCTTTGATTTTGTGTCCTTTGCTTTTACGGCTTTTATCAACATCCATACCGTAAACAGTATAAACATGTACCCCATAGCAGTTTTAGTGGAGAAACCTGCGTTAGTCCTGCTTAGGAAAGTTTGGAAAGCAGGAAGTATCAACGCGCTAAGCGAAGCTATACGGTAATCTCCAAATAGATATAGTCCTATAAAGAAGAGCACTATTGTCGCCAAAAGCGCAGCGAACACAGGGTATAGCATGAACCATGTCATGGGAACGGCATTCGGGAAGAAAGGCTGTAGGAATCTATAGGTAAAAGCACCGAAGAATGAGATAAGAACTTCGTCGGTCCTTGTAGGGTATCCTATCGGCAGGTATTCTAAATGTTCAACAGGAGGCACGTTGCCTGTGCTTAGAACGCTGTTCATCTCTACATAAAATATATAGGGATCTAAACCTGTTAGCGAGCCGCCCATCCCTAAGTAATTGTTTCCTATCAAAGGAGTAGCTCCCAGCGCTGGGAGGCTGGCCGTACGTATAACCACCCCAACTATGACGGCGATTATAAGGATAAGATAAAAGAGAACCCTTTTTTCTATGAATATAAAGTAAAGCAAGCCTAAGAATCGTTTGAATGAATCGGTGTTTATCTGTATCTCTATCTCTGTTATCTTTGTCTTCTGTGGTTTCAACTCGCCAAGTCTGTCCTTCTCGGCCTCTAATCGCCTTAGTTTTTCCTCTTCGCTCTTTAACTTCTCTGACTCAGCCCTTATCCTATCGCTTTCCTCTCGGATATCAGAATTCAGGTGCTCCTCAGCTTTCCTGATATCCCCCTCCACGCGCTTCAGTTCGTCGTCAGCCATAAACAATAGATATAAGAATTAGTTACTGCTTTTAAACCTTTTTGTAGAAACAGCCCATTCAGAACATCTGACTCTTTACTGCCCAATTGTCCTGCTTCCATAGAAGGTACTCGGGTCTATTTAGGAAGATAAAATGTTCTGGGTTTGCGAGGTATTCGTCGTATATGCTTTTCTTGTAGTCAAGAAACTGCAGTTTTGGGGCGTTTAAATCCATTACGCTAGTATCCTTGTAGTTTGTGTTGTATACTATCCTTTTCTTATTGGTAACGAAAAGCGCACCTCCCCCCATCCTCTTTATTGGTTCATAGTCAGATTTGAACGTGGAATTTACCAGATTAGCCATAACGAGCGGCGTTTTGCCCACGTTTATGGTTATGTGACCGTAATTCGGTTCCATTATAACCTTGTCGCCCTTTCTGGCGCGTATGAGTTTGATATCATAATGGTCGTCGCTTTCGTGTTTCTGCAGCAAGTACATTGCCTCACCGGATATAACTTCATATATCTCAGGGTAAGCTAGATTCTCCTTCTCGTTGCATATGGGGTGGTAATGCCCGAGGGTCTTGTTGAATTCGCCTCCTAGATCGTAAGGCATGACGACTGTTACGTCATATCTTATTTTGTGGGCCTCAAAAATCGTCGCGTTCTTGTATTCACCGGCGCCCCTGAACATGTAATAGAGAACATCGTCCTTGTTCTTTTCGTTTATAAAATTCTTGTTGTATATTACATCTTTCATCTCCGAAAGTTTTCTTACAGATGATGGTACTTCTACCCCATCCGAATACAACTTGTTTGTTTTTTCATCAAACGTAAGGTTTACCGCGCGTACATTAAGCTCCATAATCGTTTATTATGAGAAAATACAGCCGCAATTAATAAACTTTTTTATTTATCTTCTGATAAGTATGCCGTAAAGATGTGTAAGCCGCAGGAAGAAACCTATATCAGACCTGGTTATTACCTTTAGGAGATACGCGAATACGAAATATATCATCAAACCGCTTATCAGTATGAACGGAAGCAGCTCTAGTGATGGAATAATATTTAATATATAATACAGATAGGATCCCATAACCGCCGCTGCTCCAAAGCTCTTCATTATTGCGACATAAGGTATGCGTATCTTTATCTGCTTTGAAAGGAAGAAAATGTTGACAGCTAACAGCGCCATGTTAGACATAAGATATGTCAACGCTGCACCGATTGACAGAAGTGTAGGTACTAGGACCACAGTGGATACTATCGCCACTGCTGCTCCAGCGCTTATTGAATACATATAATACTTCTGTTTCCCCATCGCACTTAGAACAAACGATAGCGGTGACATCATGCTTGTAATGAGTATAGACACGAGTATTATCTGGAATGGCAACTGTGCGCCAAGAAATTGTGACCTATACAAGTAGGTTATCAGCTCATGAGCCGATACTGCCGCGCCAATCACTAAGGGAATCGTCACAATGGCAGCATATCTGAGAAGAACCCCTTGGACCCTATAGAATTTATCAAACTCGGCTCTCACAAGATATTTTGTCGTAGTCGCAAAAGGGGCTGACATTAACGCTGCGGCTGGCATGCTTAAGAGCGACGCCATTAAGAGTCCCGCCCTATAAAATGCAACAGAAGATATGTTCGGAGCGAAATAACCAAGCAGAAGAATCATTACAGAGCCATAAAAGAATGATACAATATTGCTTATGTAAGAGAATTTCCCGTAGGTCCTGAATTCTTTCAAGTCTTTGTCATCAGAAGGCTTGGCAGCCTGAGGCTTCCTTATTATCCTATAAACTAGATATAAGGATAGAAGACCTACTATCAAATATATAACGTCGTAGAACGCTATCGCACCTAAGAGGCCGAATCCAAGTATAACCACCGCTACTTGCGCGAGTCTCAAAACGTCGTATAATACACCTACTATAAAAGTGTACTTCATCTTCTGGTATCCTACGTACACGTTAGCCGAGAAATTTTCTGACAATGAATAGAATAGGAGGCCTATTCCGAGTATCTTTAGTATTACGCCCAACTCAGGCAACCTGTAAATCGAAGCAAGCGAGTCTGATACGAAAAACATTGTTATGGAGCCTAAGATGGCTGTTAACGAAAGTATAATCAGATAACGCTTTACGACCCAAGAGGCGGAAGAGAGGTCTTTTTTCGCCCTATATTTGGATATTGCATACTGTATAGTGCTTCCTAGACCAATCGAGAATATCGCAGAGAACATCCCCCAGTACACAAGTGCGAGAGAATAAACACCGTAACCGGACGGACCTAAAAACCTTACAAGGAATACTCCTACTATAAAGGAAAAGAAGAATTTTGACGCGTACCTGGATATATAATAAAGGCTGTTCGACGCAATAACCGTCTCTTCAGCCCTAAGATCCTTCTCCTCGTCGGCAAAAGACGCCATAACTGATATTGTTGTCTCCTAGGTATTTATATTAATAGAGGCGAATAAATTAAATGCCAGGCCTGATTGCGAACATACTGTTAATGCTGCTCGTATTCGTGTCGTTTCCGGTGGGATATTTTATAGGCACATTCACAGAATCAGAGATAGAGAAAACCGCGGAAAAAATTAGGGTGGATAAGGTGTTTTCATCGTACGCTATAATTGCTGAGATAGCTATAGTTCTACTTCTTTTTGCCATTAACAGTGACTTTTATGCGCTGGCAGTTTCCATCCTTATTATAATGAACATAATATTGTCTGCTATGCATGCATCTATCAAATCGGATATGGTAAAACTTATAGGATATGGGGTGATGTTCACCGTCGCAACGCTAGTCGGATCTCTGATGATAGAACTGATATGAAAATAGGTGTTATAGGACGTACAAACGTTGGAAAAAGCACATTCTTCAAGGCACTTACCCTTGAAGACGTGCAGATAGAAGACAGGCCATTCACGACGATCGACCCTAACCACGGCGTTGGGTATGTAACAATAGAATGCCCTGAGAAATGGTTCAAGACAAAGTGTTCCCCGCACAACGCTCCATGTGAGAACGGGATTAGGTTCGTACCTATCGAAGTGATAGATGTAGCAGGGCTGGTTCCGGGCGCCAGTGAAGGGAGAGGACTCGGCAACAAATTTTTAAGCGACGCAATGGAGGCAGACGCCTTAATAGAAGTGATAGATATCTCTGGAACTACGGACAGCTTAGGATCACACACAACAGGATATGACCCCGGTAAAGACGTTGAGATGGTAAGAGATGAGCTAACTAAATGGATAGCCTCGATAATAGCAAGAGCAAATATAAAAAGTGGGGCTGATCCTGCGGAAAGCATCTACAAAAATCTATCCGGGTTGAAGTTCAGATTCGAAACGATAAAGGACGCGATAAAGACTCTCTCGATTAAAAGCATAGATGAAAAATCTACACTCACTATGAGCGAATATATTCTTAAAAAGGACAAACCGATAACTGTAGCGTGCAACAAGATGGATGCCACACATGATGTAAGTTCTGTAATAAAAGACCTTGAGGCAAGGTTCGATTATAGATTCATATCATGCTCGGCTGCAGCAGAACTTACGCTGAAAGAAGCGCACAAGCACGGTTTCATAAGTTACTCAGGAAACGAATTCGTTCCAGTGAAAGAGCTTAACGCAGAACAAAAGAAGGGTCTATCAATAATAGAAGACATAATAAAAAAGCACGGCAGCACAGGTGTGCAGGATGTGGTCAACACCCTCATATTTGATGTTATTGGAGACAAAGTGGTTTTTACGGTCGAGGACGAAAAAAAATTAACGGATGGACGGGGCAGAATACTCCCTGACGCATTCGTAGTTGATCCAGACGCTAACCCACGGGATGTAGCCACTATGGTGCACTCAGAGGTGGCAGAGAGGTACAAAGGAGCCCTTGACTGCAGAACAGGCCTCAAGGTGAAGAATGACGAACCAGTAAAAAATGGCCAGGTACTTAAGATAATAGTATGAGAAACACGAAGGTCTTTTTAAGGGACAAGAATATAATAAAGAAGATAATCGACTCTGCAAAACTAACCAGCAAAGACGTAATAATAGAGATAGGCAGCGGAGAGGGTGTCCTTACAGAAGAGATAGCCAAGATCGCCAAGAAAGTGTACGCTATAGAATATGACCTTAATCTTCTTGACGCATCAAAGATGAGGCTCTCGACATTCGACAACATCGTCTTCGTACACGGAGACGCACTCGAAATTGATTTCCCAGAAGACGCAAACAAGATAATGTCAAATCTTCCATATGCGATATCTTCCCCAATAACGGAGAAGATAGTCTATTTCCTAAACAGAAAACCAGGATCTATCGCTATCCTCATGTATCAGAAAGAATTCGCAGATAGGATGATGGCTTTTCCAAGTATGAGTGATTATTCGATGCTGTCGGTATTCTGTCAATATTCATGCAATATAAAGAAGATAACTCCTGTCAGCAAAAAAGCATTTAGACCAGTACCCTCTATTGATTCTATGGTATTGGAGATTATGCCAAAGAACGTTAAGATAGATAGAGGATTTCTCGCTTTCTGTCACAGTATATTCCAGCACAAAAAAAAGAACCTGTATTCCGCTATAATGGATAGTAGGAGAGACCTAGCTGTGAAGGACAAGGAAAAACTTAGAGAGGCACTCGGATATGTAAAAGGCGACATCCTTAAAGAAAAGGTTTTTATGTTTGAGATTGGAGAGTTAGTTAGTATATATGAAGAGATGCTTAAATTGAAAATATGCCAAAAGTAAAAATAAAGAAGAAAAAAAGGGATAATCTTTACAAGAGACTACGAAAGTTCGCCGACAGATTCAGCGCCATTGAAGTGCAGCACATACTTATAGCCTGGCTCGTCCTTTCACTGGCTTTCACTTATGTGCTAGACAGCGGAATAAACGGGATAGTTTTCCTCCTAGTTTTCACTGCTTCGCTGATAGTACTGGGATGTGGTTTCATAATGCATGAGCTTATGCACAAATTCACGGCACAGAAATATAGATACAGAGCGGAATTTAGGATATGGACATGGGGGATATTTCTGGCTCTTATAACTTCTTTATTCGGTTTTATATTCGCCGCTCCGGGGGCCACTTACTTTGAGCCGGATCCCCATGAGCAGTATCTAGACCCAAAAGGGTTCATACAGAGATATGGCACGATCTCACTAGCAGGTCCGAAAGTAAACCTGATATTCGGTTTCCTTTTCATAGCCCTTTTCTTCCTTATCGAGTTCGCTTTTCCAAGCGTCACAGGCGTCTTGGCATCCTTCGCGGTCCTTGTGACAGGCCTCGGTGCATACATAAACTTCTACCTAGCAGCGTTCAACCTACTGCCGATAAATCCTCTCGATGGGTATAAAGTGTTTCGGTGGAGCAAACCGCATTGGGTAGCATATTTCGTTGCTGCGGTAGCTATGACGGCGGTAAACTTCATATACGTTCTGCCGCATATACAAATAGTATTCTGAGCAGCATATAATGGGAATATATAAATGGTAGGTGACAATACTTGTAATGGTAAAGACCATTCTTGGCAAGGAGCTTGAGAAAGGCTCACATCTCATAACTGCTTTCCAGACGGTTGGCTTCATTTCTGTTCTGGCAGTCAGATATCTAGAGGAGAAGAACATAATAAAAGAGATCGGCTCTATAACTTTAGAGAACGATGAACCTATAGCAGTTATAGAGAATGGAGAGGTGGGATTCCCAATAAAGATATATGAAGGCCCATCTTCGGTGTTCATAAGTTCTCAATTTCCAGTACCTAAAGAATCACTGCATGATCTTATAAACGAACTTTTTAATCTGCACAAAAAATACGCATTAAATGACATAATAGCTCTGGATGGTCTCCCGGTCGAAAAGGGTAAGGACAACAGCGATGTTTTCTATGTCTCGACAAAAAACAAGACAGATGTAGAAGGCGCCAAGAGACTAGAGGAAGGAGCAATGGTAGGTCTTAGTGCAGAATTGGCTCTGCGCGCAAAAACGGAGGGCCTGCCGCTCACAGTACTAATGGCGGAGACCCACCTGCAGATACCCGACGGTCTCGCTGCTGCGGCGCTGCTCGGTGTGCTGAAGAAAGTTATGGGAACAGAACTTGACACAAAAGAGCTTGTTTCCGAGTATAAGAAGACCATCTCAAAGATAAATTCGATAATGAGCGATATAGCAAAGAAACAGAAAAACGATAGACCTATATCTGAAATTTACGGATAATGTCTAAATTCTCTTTGCCGCATGGTCGGCGACGTCGTTTAAGTACTTTGATATCTCTGAGTCCATAAACGAGGTCGAATACGCCGTTATATCCTTTATAGATACCCACTTATATGCCTGAAAGAACTTTGAGACTTCTGGCTCACCACTGGCATATCCAAGAATGTAAAGAAAGTATGTCAATTTTGGGCTTTCGGTCGGAGTGTAGCTGAATACCTTATTGATAGAATCATATTTTATGCCAAGCTTTGCTGTGAAGTCGTTTATCTCCTTTCTCGGACTGCTGTCTTCATCCAGTTCCATGAATGGGAAAACCCACGTTGCTCTTGGCATTAACCTATCCTGCTCCTTCAGCTTTACTAAGAGCACCTGATCCCCTTTTAGAATGGCTGCCGACACTCTCCTGTACATATTAGCTATTATTAGGTGAGAGATTATAAATGTGTTTTTGACTTCCAACCAGCGGCATATTCCTTAGTGTATTTATACAACTAGAAATTTAGAATGATATGGACAGAGGGAATACAATAGTTATAATAATTGTTGTCTTACTTGTCGTCGCAGCTGCGGTATTCTACACTGATACTGGGCAGAGCCACAGGGCTGTGTCCATCGGGATATGTGAACTTGCCTGCCAAAACGTAACCTCTTCTGGCTATAGAGGCGGCAGCTTCTGCATATCTCAGAACATAAGTTTTGGGTATTCGTGCGCTTTATCACCCGTAATCAACCAGTCGATTTGTACCACCTCACCGACCGTTTACGTGAACAGCGGGTGCCAGTTAGTAGGCGTAAAGTAGAATTACTTAGTCTTTACAAGTTCCAGTAGTTTTTCTATCTTTTTGTTAAGGAAGGATATCCTACT
>JAKAAW010000011.1 GCA_021802105.1 Nanobdellota archaeon
TTAAACCTTGTCTTACGGCTTCCTGTTTGCTTGGACTCCGGCTTGCTAAATTCAAAGTCTGAGGAGCCATTTCCAGAGTGGGATAAACTTGATCTTCTTGCCTTTGACTTTCTCCTCTGCTTCGTAGCCAGAATTATTATTAATGGACCAAGCGATTCAATCCGATGCTATAATCAAAGATCCCACTTCTATTTTATTTGCCTCCTCTTTGTATTGGTCTAAAAGTTAAATTGTAAAACACACTGAATACAATATGAATATACTTGGCATAGAAAGCACTGCACACACGTTCGGTGTCGGCGTTGTAAAGGATGGAGAGGTACTATCGAACGAGAGAGACACGTATATGCCAAAACAAGGCGGGATCATACCTTATGAGGCTGCAACACACCATTATAGTCTGGCTCCGGGACTGATCAAAAGCGCACTGCAAAAAGCAGGAGTCTACTTAAAAGACATTGACTTGTTTGCATTTTCACAGGGTCCTGGGCTTTTACCATGCTTAAAGGCGGGCTTCCAGATAACTAGGTTCCTCTCCAATAAATTCGGGAAAAAGATGGTTGGTGTAAACCATTGTATAGCGCACATAGAGATAGCCAGAAAATCAACGAAACTGCCCGATCCTGTTATGCTCTATGTCAGCGGGGGAAACACCCAGGTTGTGACATATTCCAAGGGTAGATATATAATATTCGGAGAGACGCAGGATATCGGCATAGGTAACCTAATAGACAAGATAGGAAGAAGAATTGGCATACCGTTTCCGGCAGGACCTAGGATAGAGCAACTTGCCAAGAGCGGTAAAAACTATATAAAATTGCCATATGCAATAAAAGGTATGGACGTGAGTTTCTCCGGCATGGAAACAGCCATCACCAGGGCCATTCCGAATCACAGGAGTGAAGACCTATGTTTTTCACTGCAGGAAACTTCTTTCGCGATGCTTATTGAGGCCAGCGAAAGAGCAATGGCGTACTGCAAGAAAGAAAGCCTTGTAATAACCGGCGGTGTAGCAGCTAATGACAGGCTTAACGAAATGGGTGCCATTATGTGCAAGGAAAGAGGCGCAAAGTTTGTACGCATGGATAGATCATTATCTGGCGACAACGGAGCGATGATAGCCTATACTGGATACCTTATGAAAGATTACAAACAGAAAGACCTTACTCCAAAACCGAGTTACAGGACAGATACGGTGGAAATAAAATACAGGTAACATGCCGATAAACGCACCCCAGGAATACTACGACCTGGAGGATAGATACAGTAAGGAGAAAAATATAGATGAGAAACAGAGCATACTCAAGGAGATGATGAGAGTCCTGCCTAAACATAAAGGCAGCGACAAGGAATTTGCATCTCTCAAAAGGAGAATGTCGCTGCTAAAAAAGGAAGGAGGACGCCATCCTCAAGTGCACAAGACCCTATCAATAAGGAAAAGATGGCCAAGGATATGCCTTGCCATGTACGACCCGCAGGAAATACTAAAAAAATTCAACCTAACTAAAATATCATCCGTGTATTATGGCATGGTAAGAGTAAATGCCGTCCAGGTCCAGATAGTATGCCTGTCAAATGTAGAAAAGTACAAAGACCTTGTCAGCCAGAGTGATATCATAATATCCAGGGAGAAGCTGCCGGATATGGGAAAGATGCAGTTCACAGAAGACGTGCCTGATTTGGAGTATGCCGTCAAAGCTTATGGAGTTATAGGGGTGTACACGGAAAACTCCAAGGAAGCGATAGCTATGAAAATAGGTGAGAGCGTATCGGACCTTGCCGAGAAACTACATATAGAAACTGGGAAAAATTCATATGCTGTGGTGTACGGCAGCAGCGTAAAATTCCAAGGGCAGAGAGTGGGGCTCAGTTACAAGCTAAATGACAAAGACAGGGTGTTCATAAAATCATGAAAATAATAGCAAGAGGGGCTGAAGCCACTATCTATGACAATAAAGACATAGTAATAAAATACAGGAAAAGGAAAGGATATAGATTGAAGGAGATCGACGAGACACTAAGATATTCCAGGACGCAAAGAGAGTTCAACGCTCTGAAGAGATGCCACGATGCGGGTGTAAGAGTGCCAATTCCGATGAGGATATCTGATGACGGCGATAGGTTATACATGGAAAAGATAAACGCCGCACAACTGGATTACAGATTCTCACCGTTAGTTATGTCTGGAGTGGGAGACATAGTCGCCATGATGCATAAGGCGGGCGTTATACACGGAGACCTGACTACCGCAAACATGCTTATGAATGGAAAAAAGATCACGCTCATAGATTTTGGACTGGGTTACTTCTCTAAAAAAGACGAGGATAGGGCAACGGATATAGCGATGCTCAAGAGTGCTCTCAAGTCGCGCCATGTAAAAGTCTTTAAACAGGCTTATCAGCTGTTTATACGGCACTACAAGAAACGCATAGGAAAAGAATTTAAAGGGATAGAAACACATCTTAGAGATATAGAACGTAGAAGAAGATATTATGAAAACGGTTAAGATTAAGAACAAGTTCGTGCCGCACTGGCTTACGTACACTTCAGAAGAGGTCGAGAAACTTGTGGTGAACAAGAGTCAGAAAGGACTCACGAAATCGCAGATAGGCCTCGTTCTTAGAGACCAGTACGGAATACCCTCTGTAAAAGACCTTACTAAACAGAATATAGGAAAGATGCTCAAGAACAGAGGTATGGCCGAAGAGCTGCCAGAAGACCTTATAGCCCTTTATAAAAAGGTTGTAAAGCTCCACATGCACCTGGAGAAGGAAAAGAAAGACAAGAAATCAAAGAGAAGTCTCGTAGTTCTAGAAAATAGGATAAAACGTCTTATAAACTATTACAAGGACAATAAAGTGTTGCCTTCAACGTACAAATACAGTCTGGAAAACGCAAGGCTGGTGGTTAAACTATGAATGAGAACAACGCCTGGTTTAAAGTTCTATCACACGATTTTGAAAACGCTGAAATCGGTGAGATATACGGTACGGAAAGCAATATAATAGGTAGGAAAATAACCTACAGCGCTTCAGAACTAAGAGACATTAAGACCAGATCCGGGTACAGGCTCCTGTTCAAAGTGGTTTCTGCTAACAAGACCGAGGCAAAAGCTGAACTTGACTCCTTGATTCTTGCAAGAGAACAGGTAGGACGCTTGGTAAGACACAGGTCATCAAAGATGGATATAGTTGTGCCTATAGAGATAGAAGGCAAAAAATACGCTGTGAAACTTCTATGCGCTATAAACAAGGCAGAGAACAGGTATAAAAAGATCGTAAGATCGGAGACTATAGCGTTCATAACAGAAGAAGCCAAGGACACTAAACTCAAAGACTTAATCATTGAGGCAATGACGAACAGCATACAGAACAAGCTGCATAAAAAACTAAATAAGGTATATCCGACCAGAGTAGCCGAGATAAGGGCCATCGTACCAAGAAAGTAGAATCATTAACACAAGAGTGGACTCGTCGGGGCTCGAACCCGAAGTCTCGCCCATGCCATGGGCGCGCGTTACCAATTGCGCCACGAGCCCTTGATTCAATCTTTATACTGTCACTTTATTAAAGGTTTCTATTGATATTTCTTAATATCTTCCTCGTATTTGCCCATATCTTTTTGAAGTCTGCGATCCCGTCTGGTGGTCCAGAAACCTTCATATCTAGATTTGTGCCTTTTATAGTAACTTGGATGTTTATTTACGATGTGCGTCTGCAATGCGGTTTTTGAGGGTGCTGCCCGGCCGCAGACAGGGCACGAGTAATATTTTGAATAGTTGTATTTCATGTTGCCTATGCTCTCATTGTACCTTTTAACTTTTTCCCTTCTTCTCCCAAAGAAACCCTTTTTCTTGGGTATTTGATTCAGTTGCGCTTGTGACAACCTCTCCTCTTCTCCAAGCTCCCCTCTTACTTGTTTAGCGTACTCTTCCAAGGCGCCCTGTGTCTTAGCTTCCTGATTCCTCTTGAGTTTTAGCTGTTTTTTCTCGGCACGTCTTCTTTCAAAGAAACCCTTCTTTGCAGTCGCCTGCTTAAGCTGAGCCTGCGCTAACCTATCATCTTCACTTAATTCGCCTCTGACTTGCCCAGCATATTCTTCGAACGCAGTTTTTTTCTTAATTTCCTGTCCCTGCTCGAATTTTAGCCGTTTTTTCTCGGCGCGTGTTGGTTTTGATTGTTCTTCCCCTTGTGTAACTCCTTTTGGTTCTCTTCCCGCTCTATGCAGTAAGTATATTATGCCCGCTGCTGCCAATATGACGGACGCTATGCCTGGAACTGACAGGAAGAAGGCTCCAAAACCGGGTACTAAAAATATCATTAACAAAAAGACAATTATAAGTGGTATCACAACCCTAACGAATGGTGCTCTGGAGCGCCTGAATAACCTTACAAACATCAAAACCAGAAGAGCTAAAACCACTATCACTATAGTTATGGATATTATCCCACTAACATTAAATCCTACCATCCTGCTGACGGAGCTTGTGAAACTAGAATATTCAGGATTAGCGAATATAAGGTACATCATGACTAGGAGCAGGAGGATTCCCAAAAGTTTTGTAGCGGTTTTACCCCTGAGATACCTGCTCGGAAGCATAACCACAGCGAGAAGCACTACGAATGTTATCACCACTACCGTTATGTTTAGGAAAAGTTGCAAAAGCTGCGGAGTCGTATATAGCAAAACGAATGTTATGGCGCCAAGCGCAAGAGAGATTGCAGCCGCTCCTCCCCCCATGGTGGTTCTTTGCAGAGCCTGAAAAGCGATAACGAAGATTGTTGCCCCAAATATAAACGCATAAATTGCTGACGAATAAGGAGTAATGGAGAATATACTGCCAGTGCTCCCTGTCTGGAAACCAGGTGGAGTGTATGCGTTCACTACTGGTAGCGCAACTGATAAGACAAATAGCACCGCTAAAAGCATGGACTTTGACATAAACTAATAAAGAACCTCTCAAATATTAATATATCTAAAATATGGGTAGGGTAGGGCTTGTTTTGTAGCTTTATAAGACTAGAAATATTATAAGGATAATGGACAAAGAGGATTTTGTATTGAAGGGAAAGAATAGACACGTGGGCTTTAAGAAAGTAGAGGAAGCCCCGTCTGAAGAAGAGATTATGGAAGATACTGAGTATGAGGAGATAGCATGTTCAAAATGTGGCGCTAAGAAGGCCCTCTCATGGATGCAACAGACTAGGGCTTCAGATGAGCCACCCACACGATTCTATAAGTGCGTTAGCTGCGGTTACACGTGGCGTGAGTACAGCTGAAACAGACTATTTGCATGGAAGAAATAGACTTAGTGATAATCGGTGCTGGACCGACTGGATTGTTCGCTACGTTCTGCGCTGGTTTAAGAGAGGTAAAAAGTATAACTCTGGAAAGCATGGAGGCGTACGGCGGACAGATACCTACTCTTTATCCAGAAAAGATAGTTTATGACGTTCAAGGCATCCCCAGGATAAGAGCGCAGGAACTTGCGGACAAAATGTATGAGCAGGCGCAATTATTTCATAATACTATAAAATTCGGCGCTAATGTGACAGATATAGTACAGACGGAGGACAAAAATTTCATAATAGAAGTGAACAATGAGCAGGCTTACAAATGTAAAGCAGTACTTCTATGCTCGGGAATAGGGCATTTCGTCCCTACAAAACTCGGCGCAGAAGGAGAGGCTGAATACGCTGATAAAGGGGTTTCATATGCTGTGAAGTCTTCAGCTGATTTCAAGGACAAAAAAGTTGCTATAGTCGGCGGCGGCGACTCAGCGTTTGATTACGCAAATATGATAGCACCGGCGGCTGCCTTAGTTATAATAATGCAACACAATGAAAGCCTGAAAGCGGCGGAAAGCAGTATAGAGAACGCAAAGAAGAGTGGTAAGATCACAATAATGCTGAACACAGAAGTAAAGAAAGTGATTGGAGATGGGGTGAAGGTAACGAAACTTCATCTACTTAACAACAAAGAAAATACTGAAAGCGACATTGATGCTGACGCATTGGTAGTGGCAATAGGACATAAGGCTTCTCCCAATGCTTTCAAATCGGTTAAGTTGGAGCTAGTTAACAGATACGTAAAAGTTAACGGGGAATATAAAACGAATATAGAAGGGATATTCGCTGCCGGTGACGTCGCGAACATAAGTGACCAGCCAAAATTTGCGCTTATAGCTGTAGGAGGGGCCGAGGCGTATTCGGCGATAAACAACGTCAAAAAATACATAACACCGCAGGCATCGCTCTTTGGCGGCCACAGCAGCAGTCTTGATCTATGAGCTACTCAGTTATAAACAATACATATCTCCGTAAGATATATAGAAGACGTGAGAATTGGGTACATAAAGGGAATTTCGGAAAAATATTGGTGATAGGAGGCAGTTCCCAATACACAGGGTCTCCTGCACTGGTTGCACTTGCGGCGCTCAGAGCCGGTGCCGATGTTGCAAAGATCCTAGCACCAAAAAGAGCTGCCGATGCATGCGCTTCTTTTTCACCAGAACTAATATCTATCCCGCTTAAGGGCGATTACGTCAGCTATGATGATTTGGACCTAATAAAAGAAAACGCAACTTGGGCCAATATCATTACAATAGGGAACGGAATCGGTGAGGGGGGAGATCAGAAAACCCTTGTCAACTCGGTTGTGA
The DNA here is from genome assembly GCA_021802105.1 of Nanobdellota archaeon. Lineage (GTDB taxonomy): Archaea > Nanobdellota > Nanobdellia > Parvarchaeales > Parvarchaeaceae > Parvarchaeum. The sequence continues at coordinate 6,662 of JAKAAW010000011.1, forward strand.
AGGAACTGAAGAAAAAATTCATAGTTGATGCGGACGGATTAAAGGTACTTGACAAAGAACTTTTAGGCAGCAATATTCTTGTAACTCCAAACATCCACGAGTTTGATATATTGTTTGGAGCTAAGCCGTCTAACAATATCGAAGAGAGAGTCTCGCTGGTCAGGGAGAAAGCCAGGCAGTACAGCACTAATATTTTGTTGAAAGGACACGTCGATGTAGTATCTGACGGTGAACATGTCTTCGTAAACAAGACAAACAGCGTTTATATGACAAAAGGCGGAACGGGAGACGTTCTCACCGGCATCTGTGCTGGGATAATGGGACAGGGCAATAAAATAATAGACTCTGCCTGTGCCGGTGCATTCATAAATGGGTACACGGGCCGCTCTATCGCAAAGACAAAAAGGGAGGCCTTGTCGCCGATGGATATTATAAACGAGATGTACCTTACGACCACCAAATGGCGCTATCAGTGAGCCTCAAACTTCTCTTTAAGGTGCGAGAAACCAGTAGTCGAACTCTCATTTATAAGAGAGTCCAGTTCATTGACGTTAAACCTGAACTGGCCCATGCTGTCCCTATCCCTTAAGGTCACGGTATTGTCCTGAAGACTCTGGTAATCTACCGTAATGGCTATTGGTATACCCACCTCATCGGCTTTCCTGTACATTTTACCTATATTTCCAGAATCCAGGAAATATATCTCTCTTGAATACTTGGATGTTTTTATGTGATCCGAAACGAATTTTCTGAGCTCATCCTTTGTCAACAGCGGAAAAACTGCTGCTTTGAACGGGGTAAGCCTCCCGTTGAGTGATATCCAACGCCTTTCACCGTCAAACTTCAGTGAGTTGTACAATGCCATATAGAAAAGCCTATCAGTTCCGGCAGATATTTCGAAAATTTTAGGAATGGCCCCTTCGATTTTTACCGAACTGCTTCCATATTTTTCGTAGGAGGACAGGTCATGGTCGCCTCTGTGGTTGCACGCCATCACCTCTACCCAGTCTCTTCCCTTTTTTATCTCTACGTCGAAAGATTCTTTTGAATAGAAGGCTTTATCTGCGTAAAGCTTCCTAAAACGAACGTCCTCTGATTTAAAACCCAATCTGTTAAGCAGATCTGCAACTTCACTCAGCGCGTACGCAGTTACACTGTTTTCTATTATCCCCTTCTTTAATGCCTCTGATATCATCAGATCGGAAACGTTTTGGTCCTCTTTATCAAATATGATTATCCTTGCGTCTTTAAACGTGGAAAAATCAGAATCGTTAGAGAAAAATATCTCTATGTCATTCTGATAGAATTCCCTCTGCCTCAGTAGGCCATTCCTTGGAGATATCTCATTTCTAAACGCTTTGCCGACCTGTCCTATTGTGAACGGAAGGTGCTTACCATATAGCATGAAAAGTCTCTTGAAATCCAGGAATATTGACTGGCACGCCTCAGGTCTGAGGTAAGCGTTTGCTTCTTTGCCGTCGTTTTTCTGCACGCCGATTTCCAGACCAAACATGGAGCCGAATTTCTTTATTTTGTTGAGATTTCCGCCGCACTTCTTGCAGCGAAGTCCGTAAACTTTAATCCTGTCCAGGTAATCCTCGTCTGACAGTCCTTCATAGCTTCTAGAAGGATCGGTCTCTTCAAGTAACTTATCGACTCTATAAGCAGTTCCGCACTTATCGCACACTGCCGCGACATCGAAAAAGTTTGCCTCGTGCCCTGACGCCTGAAGAACCTTTTTAGGCAGTATGACGCCGCCGGATATCTCGACCGCGTCCATGGCGTAGAGAGTTTCCCTCCACTCCCTAAGGATGTTATTGAATATCTTAAGACCCAAAGGACCATAATCCCACACACCGCTGATGTTCTCGCCGAATATTTCCGCTGACGGGAAGAATATCCCCCTCGACAGAGCGATTTTTGCAAGTATATCATCAATGTCTACGTTGCCATCAACAGCTTGTAGGTTTTGATCGCCCATAATCAATAAAGATTATCCCAAAGTATTTATAGTGTTCACGTACGATCGACGAGAAGCCTACTTTCTTGTTTTTCTCTTAGTTTTCTTTGTGTGCTTGGGACTGACGACTATCCTGATATTTTTCCCAATGCGCCTGTTCTTTACCATCTTAAACAGTTTGTATTCATATATTATGCCGCCGAGTGCTATCCCGAGTACGGCTCCCAATAGCAGATACAGGACGTACTGGACGTTGAAAGGAACAGGGACGCTAAGAGGCTGGAAAACGGAGGGATGCGCTACAAAAGACGCGTTGGCCAGGGCAGCTTCAAAATCTGTGTAAACCCTTGAATAAGATGCGTATTGTATGAGCAACGGCAGGGATGTGTTCTCAAAGTTCTTCCCAAACTCATAATAGCTTATGCCTAGAAACGGTGTGACGCCTGAATTCTCCGCGTTGTTGATAGTTCTCAGGGCGGAGTCAAGTATCTGGTTTGTAACCGCGGATACCGAGCCGTTTATGGCTATGCTGTTATCCTCTATTATTAACTCTGCTGTCGCTATCGATTCGAGTGAATCGAATATGGAAGAAACGTATCTTCCCTGGGATTGATATGCCTGCGCCTGGCTGAAAAACTGCTGCATCTCGGTGTACGCTGCCGATGAACTGGCGCTGGGGTTAAGCAGGTTAGCGTAGTTTGTGTAGGAAGACGCCTTATACAGGTAATATTGACTAAGGTTATAATACGTGGACTCCGTGAAATTTGAGGTGCCGTGAGGTACTATAGACATCCAGAACAGTGATGAGGCTCTCTTTACCTCAGATAAAGCGTAGAAGTATGCTGCGGTATTCATGTTTGATGAGACTGTGGAACTTGCATTTGATAGGAATGTTGACGCCTGAGTAAGTCTATCTATAGCGATCAGCTTAAGCTCCAGAGTTGCCTTGTCTGTAACATAATTCTTCGTTATGTTGTTGTATGTCTGCTGTATGGACGCATTCTCGGCTGATATCAAGCCGTTCATGTAATTTACGGGATTACTTTGGACGCTAAGCTCTTCGAGGGTCCTAGCGTAGACCAGGTCCGTGGCTGACGTGTTTACTATGTAACTGGCGGCCGTATAATAATCTCCACTGCTCACAAGAGCCTTCTCCTGCTGCATGGCGGAGAGGGCAGTGTTTATTAGAGAGCTTATGGATGCGTTGGAACTGTTCTTTGATGGCAGGGAATCGTATATGCCCTGCTGATAGCTGTTGAATCCATTGTAAGTGGCTTGCATCAGAGAGCTGTAAAGTGGTGTTGTGATATTGTAATCTATCACAGGGGTTATGTTATATCCTGTGAAATACTGATATGCGGCGTAAACAGAACTCACCGCCGTAGTGGCCATTCCATGAGCGGTGTCATACGCTATCGCCTTCTGTGTTATATTGTCCGACGAAATAGCCGGTTCTCCCGCAGGGTACATGAAAAGTTTTATCCCCTGATCGGCGGCTGCCATGCTCTTGGGGCCTACGTCACCGACAAGCCCAACGCTGCCGTCCGGATTAGCCGTACCTGTCATGGCGACGGTAGGGTTCAAGGAACGGTTGGTAAGCACGGCCATGGCTGCTATCGCGAAAGCTGCACCAGCACTTGGGCCGCCCACCTGTGGCGAACCGGATTGTATGTAGTAATAGAAGTTGTAATTATCGCAGTTCACGTTGACAAGCTCGCACGCGACGAAAGCAGAGACAACTGCCTGCGCCTGGGTGTCTGTGCCAGTAAGAGGTATCGAGCCCAAGAATACCTGACCGGTACCTCTGGTCACTGTAAGCGACAGCTTGGCGGGCACTCCGACTGTGGTCCCGTTCTGCGTTGTTACGCCGAAGATGTAAAGACTAGCGTTTCCTATCTGCTGGACGCTAACTGCTCCGACGAAATGTAACCCGAAGACACTTACCAGTACAGCCGCTAAAACTAGAGATGTTGCGATGCCTTTTTGCATAGATAGTTATCTATACTAATGCGGACTTTAAAAAGATTTTGGTGACTACTCGAAGCCGCCGGACTCCAGTTTGTTCTTGAATGACTGAAGGGCTTTTATAAGCTCCCCCAGCTCATCAAAGCTCAATGAGATGCTTGATTTTATCCTCTCCTCTGTTCTGCCGTCCTTTTCGATGGTGTAACCCTTCTTTATGCTTATGAATGTTATTTCCTTCTCCCCTTCCGTCCCTTTTGTCAGGTTTATCTTCAGAAAGTTGTTGGAGCCCTGCCTAGTAACCTTTTCAGAAGGTTCTTCCAAGTCCTTGAATTCCATAAGGAGTCAATGCTCTGCGAGCTTAAATAATTTAGTTAAGGTTCAAGGTGTCTGTAAAGGACTTCGCTTTCTCGACGTCCTCTCTGGTCCTTATGCGCATCCACTGGCCGTTATAAACGTATCCGTAAAGAAGCCCGTCTTTGGCCAAAAGAGGAAGCAGATCCTTCCTTACATCCCATTCCATGTCCCCTGGAGGGATGTACTTGAAGATTGCCTTGTCAAAAAGGAATATAGATGTAGGTACAAGCTTTGATGGTACTGGTAAAGGCAGCCTCTCATACTCGACTATCTTATTTCCCTTTATGTCGAGCTTGTCATTTACCTCTTCTTGGTGATTCACTGACGCAGAAACAGCAACTGAAGCAACGCTGTTGTGCGCGGAGTGGAACCTCACCATGTCCTTCAGGTCTATATCAAAAAGCACGTCTCCTGGCACGAAAAGAGTGGTAGAACCGACGTACTGTTTCACCCTCTCAAGTGCGCGTGCACTGCCCTTCATCGTGTTGTCATCTATGTATTTTATATCAGAACCGTAACCTTCCCCATTCCTGAGTATCTGGAATATGTCCTTAAGGAGTGCTGTCTGGCCGGATATCATTATGTTCCTGAAACCATTGAGCCTTAGTTTGTTTACTATGCTTTCTATTATGGTGGTGTTACCGATCCTAAGCAGAGGCTTATACTGGTCTGTACCGTTGAGCGTGAAATTGCCGCCGCACAGAACTATGGCAGTGTGCTGTTTCTCGAAAAATTTCCTGAGTATGTCCTCGACCGCGTCACTTTTTGACTTGTACGTTATATTGTCGACTACAGAGTCCAGTTTAGCCAGTACGTCTGCTTCAATCGTAAACGACGCTCTTGCTTTCATATTATGTCTAGAGACCTTATTGTATTTAAAATGAACTGCGAACAGTACAATTTTAAAGCTAGTAGTAAAGTTGATAGGAGTATTTAAGCATTTGTCGATGTGAGCAGAAAACCCACACTCTTCAGAGGTTGGAGAATGTCATTTTTCACTCGATGCGTTTTATGATGTGGTAACCGAACTGCGTCTTTATAGGACCCGACACCTGCCCCTTCTCTAGGCTAAAAGCGGCTGCTTCAAATTCCTTCACCATAACGCCCCTGCCGAAGAAACCAAGATCTCCTCCCCTGCGCCGAGAGCCATCTATGGAATATTGTTCAGCAAGCTTAGCGAAAGATTCTCCTTTTTTCAGTCGCTCCTCTAGATCCAGTGCGGTTTTCTGATTCGGCACTAGTATGTGCGAACATCTTATCTTATCTGCCATCAAGTTTTATTAGTATCCGTAAATTTAAGTGCTTTTCTATCCACTTGTTGCCTAAGATGGGCGGAGTCTGTTTCAAACAAAAAGCTTTTTATACTCTTTAAATCATATAAGTATTGATTCTGAGATAATTATTATGGATGAAATTAAGACGGGCACCACAACGGTCGGGATAGTGTACGAGGATGGGGTGGTGTTGGCAGCGGACAAGAAAGTGTCTGAGGGAAACATAGCGCTGGCTACGTTCGAGAAGATAGACAAACTCAGCGACTGCATAGGAATAACTATGGCCGGTTCAGTGGCCGACGTGCAAGCTTTGATAAGGATAATGCAGTCTGAGATTGCACTCTATGAGGTAAGGTCAGGATTAAAGATGAAGACGAAGGCAGCTGCCGGCTTGTTCTCCACCATACTCTTTGGAAACAGAATGGCGCTTATAGGCAGTGCTTTCATAATGGGAGGGTATGACACAAAGCCTGAACTCTACATTTTAGACACTGCCGGTTCAAAGATACCAGACAAGTATACTTCTATAGGCAGCGGCAGCGTCGTGTCCCTAGGTGTGATGGAGACAGGCTATAAAGATGACATGCCAGAAGAAGAGGCTGTCAAACTCGCGCACAGAGCTATATCTACTTCTACGAGAAGAGACGTATTCACTGGCAACGGCGTGGATATCGTCGTAGTTGACAAGAAAGGCTACAGGAAACTAAACGAAGCCGAGCTTGGTAAGATTCTCTCTAAGTGACGAGAAATTAATCTTAGTTATTAGGAGATTTTGTGACGGACATAAAAAAAGATATAACTGAACTTATAGGAGATAAGTCACTGATAGAGGATATAAACTTCGAGGTGTCGAATATAATCATATACACTAAGAACAGGAATTTTTTCCTAAACAGTGCTGATCTTATCAAATCTATCGTCAGTAAAGAGAAAAAACGCGTTGAAGTCAGGCTGGACCCTTCTCTATTAATGGAGGAAGATGAAGCTAAGAATGCCATAAATAAGATAGCAGAGAAAGAGGCTGAGATTAAAGAGATCTGGTTTGACAAAGAGAGGAGCATAGTCTCTATAGAGTCGCTGAAGCCTGAGATTGTCACAGCGGACAACAGGAGATTGATGAACGCGATAAAAGAGGAGACGGGATGGTCTGTATCCTTGAGTAGGTATCCCTTAATCAAGTCCGACATAGTCAAAGCAATAAGGGAAATGCTTTACGCAAATTCAAAATTCAGAAAGAAACTTCTCAACTCCATAGGTGAGAAGATATATAATTCTAATCTGGAGATAACGGACAAATATTGGGTAAGAATCAGCGCTCTAGGAGGATTCAGGCACGTCGGTAGGTCGGCCGTCCTTCTTCAGACTCCTTTTAGCTCAGTGCTTATGGATTGTGGAATAGACGTAAGCAATTCCAGAGAGCCGGTCCCTAGGATAGACGCACCTGAGTTCGACCTTTCAAAGCTGGACGCTGTCGTGATTACACACAGCCATCTGGACCACTGTGGTTTCTTGCCGGCACTTTATAAATATGGTTATAGGGGACCAGTGTACTCGACTGCGCCCACAAGAGATGTCATGACGCTTCTTCACCTTGATTACATCGCGCTAGGCAACAAGACCAATTCGAAGCTTCTTTTCGACGTTGCTGATGTGAAAGAGATGATAAAATATTCCATACCGATAAACTACAAGGAAGTCACGGATATAACGTCTGATATTAGGATTACTCTCCATAACTCGGGACACATACTTGGTTCTTCCCTTATACATGCGAATGTAGGGAATGGTTTCTACAATGTAGTGTACACTGGGGACTTTAAGTACGCGCCGTCCAAGACCCTCAACAGAGCCGACAATACATTCGAAAGGGCTGAAGCGCTGATAATGGAAAGCACGTACGGAGGAGACAGAGACCAGCAGCCTTCTAGAGAGGAGGCTGAACAATTCTTCCTTGATATAATAACAAAGACCGTCGCCAAAGGCGGAAAAATACTTGTACCCGTACTCGGAGTTGGCAGGGCCCAAGAAATCATGTTGATGATAGAGGAATGGCAGCGTTACGGCTTGCTCCCTGAGATCCCAGTTGTTGTAGATGGTATGCTTTGGGACGTAACTGCGATATACACCGTATACCCAGAATTCATGAACACGGAAACAAAACGGAGGATATTGGAGCACAATAACAATCCTTTCATGTCTCCTATATTCAAACACGCGGTAAGCGAAGAAGAGAGGCAGCAGATACTATCCGGCGGACCGGCCGTGATACTGGCGACATCTGGTATGATGAACGGCGGGCCATCCGTGAGCTACTTCGCTAACCTGTGCGAGAGCGATAAGAACGCTGTCGTTCTTGTATCATACCAGGGGGGCGGCACGTTGGGTAGGACATTGCAAAACGGTGGTAGAGAAGTAGATATAGAACTGGGTGGAAAAACTAGACATTTTTCCGTCAGTGCGCTGGTATATTCCATTGATGGTTTTACTGGCCACTCGGACAGATCGCAGCTGGAGAGGTACATCCATGATATGAAACCAAAGCCACGTAAGATAATACTGGTGCATGGAGAGGAAAGCAAAATACTCGAGCTCGCACATTTCATAAGAAAAAGATATAGGATAGAGACTGCCGCACCACACATCCTAGATGCGTTAAGGCTCAAGTAATACTGCTGTAAGTTTTTAACGTAGTGTCTTCTTAATCTTAAGATGAGGAAAGGAACTCGCACAATGATAGTTGGACTCAGTTCGCTCCCTGGCGGTGGAAAGGATTTTATCGCAGACATACTTGTCAATGATTACGGTTTTTACAAGGTGTCTCCAGGTGATATAATCAGGAAATACATGAAAAAATACGGCGACGGAATAACCAGGGAAAAACAGCAGGATATACAAAAGGATCTCAGGAAAAAATACGGCAACGATTACATAATGGAGCTGTGCTACCAGAGGATACTGCACTCTGGCAAAAGAAAAATAGCGATACCTGGGATAAGACTTCCTACGGACATAACGTTCTATAAGGAGAGATTCGGAGATAACTTCACCAATGTATTTATACACGCGCCTAAGAAACTCAGATTCGATAGGATGGTGAACAGAAAAAGGGAGGACGCACCGAAAACATATTCAGAATTCCTTAAGCATGATGCCCGCGAGACTAGAATGTTCAATATTGATCTTACAATGAGGATGTCTGACGTTTCCATAGTGAACGACGGCACAAAGGCTCATATCAAAACAGAGCTGAAGAAGATACTGAAAGGACTGAATTGATTGTATGAAACTTGCAGCTGTTTTCAGCGGTGGGAAGGACAGTACGTTTTCTGTATACAAGTCAATGAAGGAAGGGCACGAGATAAAATACCTGATAACGATATCTCCTAAAAGGGCAGATAGCTACATGTTCCACGTGCCGGATATAGGATGGACTCATTTGCAGGCGGAGGCCATGGGGATAGAGCAGATATTCAAGGAAGTCTCTGGAGAGAAGGAGATCGAGGTCGAAGAATTGAAAGATGTATTTTCATCTATAAAGAGCGAGGTCAATGGCATAGTCAGCGGCGCCATAGCGAGCAGTTACCAGAAAAGCAGGATAGACAGGATCTGTGCTGAACTCGGCCTGAAGAGCGTTGCGCCGATATGGGGTGTAGATCAGGAAAAATACGTCAGGGAATTGCTGGAAAACGGGTTCAAATCCATATTCACTGGTGTTGCCGCAGAAGGCCTTGACAAAGAATGGCTCGGCAGGGAGTTGGATAACGACGCCATTGGAAAGCTTGTAGAGCTGCACGAGAAGTATGGAATAAACGTAGCCGGTGAAGGCGGGGAATATGAGAGTTTCGTGTTGGATTCCCCTATATTCAAGAAGAGGGTCGTTATAAATGATGCTGAGAGGGTGTGGGATGACAAGGGAAAAAATGGCTATCTGCTAATAAAGGATGCGGCCTTGAAAAACAAATAAAGCAAGCCTTATAACTGTATGCCTATTAAGACTGTTATGCAAGAGGAACTTCTACTCCCAGGGGAGACGGTTGTAAGTTCGAGAAAGATATCTATTCTTGCGGAATCATCCTTTTGGCTCGGCGTGGTGCTTTTAGTACTGTCCATGGTTAGTTTTGTCATCCTATCCGTGTTCATCACCGGGTTCCTTTCAATATCTGAGATAACCTCAAGAGTCGGCTTGAACCTTTCCGGATACTTCTGGGGCAATATACCTATAATACCGAGCGTGCTAGCGGTGGTAGGGTTCCTTTACGTGCTGTACGCTGAGATGGACGTGCTATTCAAGGAGTATATAGTCACTACATCCAAGATCATAGTAAAAACCGGCATCATCAACAAGAAATCAAGCGTGTTGCTTCCGTCTAAAATAGAGGATGTTAACGTCGACGTTAGCATACTGGAGCGAGCATTAGGTCTAGGGACGGTAATTATAGTCATGCAGATGGATACAAAACCACCTGTCGTCCTTTCCGGCATAAAAGAACCTTACAAGTTACAGACTGACATCCTTAAACTGATAGGGAAACGCACGGAAGACGCGCCGGATGATAAAAACGAGAGTGCAGACCATGGAGTTAATAAGACTAGTTAGGGGATCCGGATTCTTTTTGTCGAGCGTCGTGACCGCTTCGATAGGGATAATGCTCCTTGAGATAATAAAATCTACGGACGTATCGTTGTTCTGGATGGTGTTGATCGTGCCCATCTTCTTCGGCAGTCTTGTTTTAAGAAGCAGGGTCTGGCTGTCATTATACAGAGGATCCGGGGACAAATTCTTGCTTGCACTGTTTACAGCTCTGGTGCTGATACCCGCTGGAACGGCCATATTCATTTTATTCGCCATTTACGCTTCGTCGCAGACTATCCTTCTTAACCCTGCAGAATATACGGGCGTAGGAACGCTGGTGGCTATGGGGATAATTTGGAGCGTTTATTCCCTTATGGAGATGGCGTGCTCCTACAACCTTTTCAAAGGGATCTTCGCACTGTCCAAACTCATAATCGTAGCAATAGTTCTTGCCGACTTGTCACTGGCTTTTCTTATGAGAGTATTCGTTTATGCTCTGCCCATAGCGATGTTTTTGCTGGCTGCGTCCACGCTCATCATTGGGCTTGGATTTGCGCTAGGGAAGGAACGGATGCGATTCGCCTGATCTTTATCTGATAGAAGATCCCTTTCTGGATTTTTTCGCCTCCAAAGATTGCTCCGCTATATCAAGCCTGCAGCTTTTATGGGCGGAGCACCACTCATAGCAAAGGTCAGCGGACTCCTCATCTGCGTAATGCAGTCCGCACACGCTGCATTGGTATTACATTGAAATTAGGTGCGGCGCGAGCTTTAATATCCACCAAAAAATGGTGGTCGTCCGTTCTGTGTCCACTGGACCGGAAAACTGGCAAAAAACGCCCAGCGTTGCTATGACTGCAAACGGATTTTCAATAAATGATTTATAATCATAAAGATGATTAAGACCATGGCATTCAGCGTAATAATACAGATACTCATCGTACTTTCTGTATCGATAATAATGGGAGAGGTGTTCGAGCAGCTTAAATTTCCCTCGATAGTTGGCTACCTTGTAGCCGGTCTGCTGATAGGTCCTTTTTCGGTTAATTTGATACAAAACAGCAGCGAAATGCAGACGATATCTGCACTATCGCTGTTTTTTATAATATTCCTTCTCGGTATCGAAATGAAGACAGAATCTGTTGTAAAACACCTTAAACCTGGTCTTAAAATGATGATAACAAGTTTTATAATGCCGCTTATATTGGCTGTTCTTCTTTCGATGGTTTTGTTTGGCTTTGGATCGAAAATGGACTTCATTCTCTCATTGTCGATTTCTGTCCCCTCTATATCGATAATATCTGTACTTGTCATGCGCTATAAGTTAGAAAAAGATCCAAAGGGGATAACGGTAGTTTCTTCAGTCATTATAACTGACATACTGGCGTTTCTACTTCTTGGTATAACATACAAAAGCACGTTAAACGCGGTACTCGTGATCGTATATTTCATTGCGTTCATTGTGATATTCCTGGGCATAGATAAAATACTGAACAGTGGAAAACGAAACCTAAGAATACACATGGAAAGGTCGATAAAAATCCTTAAAAGCGAGCACTTTAGCTATGCGATGATAATAGTGATAGGCTTTCTGACAGGTGCTATCTCCCAGATTATAGGGATAAATTATATAATAGGGATTTTCTTCGCTGGACTTATAATTCACGAAGGACTAATCGGAAGAAAATTGTTTGGGAAGATTAGAAGAACTTTAAAGAGGATGAACGATGGATTTTTTATCCCTTTGTTTTTCGGGATAGCGGGAATAGACGTTTCTAGTTTCTATTCTTTGCAGCGCTTTCTGCTGCCGACGGTGATTATCGCTTTATCCGTGATAGCGTTTTCTATGGCGGTAAATTATTACTTTTCAGGTAAGGTGATGAAAATCAAGAAAAAGAGGTGGAGAGTAAAAATGAGCGCAATAATAAACGGAAGAGGCGCAGTAGGGATAGCCATAGCTACTGTAGCGTTAAGCACGGGTGTCATGACAAACGAAGCTTATTCCATTGCGATACTCGCAACGATACTGATCTCAATAACAGCGACTGCATTCCTGAGGAATGTGTGACATCAGAAAAGACGGGCTAATGATCAGCATCGATATGTTCTACCGTGCGCAGGGTTTCAAAATTTGGTTCACTAAAAAATAAAGCTTACAAGTAAGAAAAATCTTACTTAATTATGGATAAGATACTAGTAAAGACAATAACGGTTTCCTCAAAAGGGCAGATAGCAATCCCTAAAGAGATGAGGGAGGAATCAAATATAAGGACTGGCGACACGTTGCTGCTGACGCGAAGGGCTGATGAGATAGTGATAAGCAAGGCGGCCAGATTTTACATCCCTACCATCACAGACATAAGGAGCAAGGCTGTACCTATACTCAAAAGGTATAAAACGAGAAGGTCGCATTGTTCGGCTCATTCGCCAGATCAGAAGCCAATGCAAACAGTGACATAGACATACTAGTAGATTTGCCGAGTAGCGCTTCTTTATTTGACATAATTAATCTAAAATGGAGTTGGAAGAGACTTTAGGGAGGCGCGTAGACCTTGTAACTTATGATACGGTAAACCCTCTAATAAAAAGGAAAGTAATGGCAGAAAAAATAGACATGATATGATAAAAGACCCTCTTGTGCTGATACACGACTTAATCGATGCCATAAAGTAGATTTATAAAAATAGAACTTTCGGAACTACTGAAATTGCAGAAGGGGGGATTTGAACCCCCGAAGGCCTAAGCCACTAGCCCCTGAAGCTAGCACGTTTGACCGGGCTTCGCTACCTCTGCCTAGCACTGAAATCCATGCATCTTGTATTTATTATAGTTTAAGATTTACTGCCTTTCCTAAATTTAACAAGTATTTATTCTGGATGTTTTCTATAATATTCTATGTTTAGATAAACTCCTCATTAGAGTGGAGGAGCAATCTACATGTGTGCGAGAGGCCGAGTCCTCGCATGCCTTTTCTTGCAATCTGAATCGCTCAAGGCGAGGTTATCAGTATCGCCTGTGTGGGGCATGACTGCTGGCACGCCATGCAGAATATACAGTCTGCTTCCCTTATAGGGTCGCATTTGTCCGTTCTGTATTTGTTCCAGTCATCGGATCCTTTCTCAAGCACCTTATCGTTACCTGTGCCTTTTTTACCGGGATTCAGGTACCACTCGAAAACGTCAACGGGGCACACGTCCATGCATACGCCGTCAGCGACGCATGCTTCCCAGTCTACGCCTACGGACGTCCCATGGATGCCAAATTTGGTCGGGTACGGCTTGTTGTCGCCATCCATCCTCTGCTTGCCTTCGGCTCTGACCTTGTGGCCGTTATGATCGCCGGTCACTGGGTATTCGTCCGGCTTCTTAAGAAAAGAGTTATTAGGGTCGCTTATGCCCGCTACAGGAACTGTTTTATAATCGACTTCCCTTACCATATTCTGTATTATAACACCATACTATTTAATAGTTTCAGTCCTCACTGGTTTTTGAATAAGGAGTGCACTGATTGTCACATTCTTGTTCAACGACAGCTATAAATAGGAGAAGATGTATCTGTAAAAAATGCCAGAAAAGGAGTCCATTACCGATAAAGTAGTAAGATTGATGACCCAACAGGACAGAATAAGGAACATGGGCGTCATCGCTCACATAGATCACGGTAAGACCACGACATGCGATAGCCTTCTAGCCGGATGCGGCATGCTTTCCGAAGAGAAAGCGGGTAAGCAGCTTTATCTTGACTCGGAGAAGATAGAACAGGAAAGGCAGATGACGGTAAAGTCCTCCAACGTAAACATGGTTTATGAACTTAAAGAGGGGGATGAGTACCTCATAAACCTCATTGATACGCCGGGACACGTCGACTTTGGTGGCCACGTCACCCGTGCGGTGAGAGCGATAGACGGTGCCATAGTAGTAATGGATTCCGTAGAGGGAGTGATGCCTCAGACGGAGATGGTCCTCAAGCAGGCTCTCAGGGACAAGGTCAAGCCAGTGCTTTACATAAACAAAATAGACAGGCTCATAACAGAGCTGAGGTTTTCGCCTGAAGAGATGCAGAAGCACCTTATCAAGCTTATAGTCCAGATAAACGCGTTCATAAAAGACCTTGCTCCTGCAGAAATGAAGGAAAAATGGCAGGTGAATGTCCAGAGCAACACTGTCGCTTTCGGTGCGTCCAGGGATAACTGGGCTCTGTCGGTGGACAGGATGAAAGAGACTGGTCTTTCCTTCAAAGACATTTATGACGCTTACACGGCAAACGACAAGGAGAAGGTGAAGGAGCTCGCAAAGCGCTCTCCTGTCCACAAGGTGCTTCTTAACATGGTGATACAGCACCTTCCCAGCCCCGTGGAGGCGCAGAAATACAGGATCCCGGTGATATGGCACGGAGATATTGATAGTGATACGGGAAAATCGCTTGCGGCGTGCGATATAAACGGGCCTTTAATGGTGTCTGTAACAAATATAGAGATGGACCCGCAGGCAGGTGAAGTCGCCGTAGGCAGGATATTCTCCGGAAAGATGACGAAAGGGCAGGACGTTTTCCTTGTAAACAACAAACAGATCAACAAGCTTCAGCAGATTTACATATGGAAAGGTCCACACAAGTTCCAGGTCGACTCTGCGACAGCCGGCAACCAGATAGGTATGGCTGGGCTCAAGAACATCATCGCAGGAGAAACCCTCTCATCATCACATGACGTGACTCCTTTTGAGCCTGTAAAGCACATACTCCAGCCGGTCATGGTGAAGGCAATAGAATCTAAGAACCCGAAGGATCTTCCTAAACTGATCCAGGCGCTTCGCGATATAGAAATATCAGACATCACGCTCAAAGTCTCAATAAACCACGAGACCGGCGAGAACCTCATAGCAGGTCTCGGCACGCTGCACCTGGAGATAGTAGAGGACAAGCTCAAGAGAACGTACGGCATCGACATAGTAAGCTCACAGCCTATCGTAGTCTACAAGGAGAGCATAAGTTCAAGGAGCCCGGATATGGAGGGAAAATCGCCCAACAAGCACAACAGATTCTACGTTCACGTTGAACCTATGTCAGAGGAAGTAGAAAACGCAGTAGAAGAGCTTGGGATATCAAGCGGTAGAGTCAAGTCGATAACTTCGGAACAGCTGGAGAAACTTATGGCCGCTGGGATGACCAGGGACGAAGTAAAGGGGATAGCCGCTTTCTATGGCGACAACATGTTTATAGAGGCTACAAAGGGTGTGATACATATAGGTGAAGTCATAGAGATGTGCGTAGAGGCCTTCAATGAAGTCATGAAGGCAGGACCACAGGCAAAAGAGGAGGTACGGGGAGTCAAGGTGGTATTGACAGACACCGTTCTTCACGAGGATGCGATACACAGAGGTCCTGCGCAGGTGATACCTGCGGTCAGGGACGCCATAAAGGACGCCGTCCTTGCAGCCAACCCATCGCTTTTGGAGCCCATCCAGATCATAAGGGTAGATCTTCCTATGAGTTTCCTTAGCGGAGTCAGTGCGCTGATACAGTCGAAGCGCGGTATATTAGACGATATCAAGGAGGATGGGGATAAGGCCGTGATGATAGCGGACCTTCCAGTCGCTGCTTCTTTCGATTTCACGAACGAACTTCGTTCAAACACCGAAGGGAGAGGTTCATGGTCTCTTTCCGGGGAAAAATTCAAGAAAGTCCCTAAGGAGCTGTATCCCCAGGTCCTGAAACAGATACGCGAGAGAAAAGGGCTCCCTCCTTTATAGACAATTTTCAAAACCGAACCAGGAGCGCACACGGATTTAACTGCACAAGGAATAATATCCACATGGAATGTCCTTTCTGTGACGCTTCGAACTTAAATCTGAGAAAGTTCTACGAGAATGGCCTTTTCATAGCGCTTTACAACATAAGACCCGTCACCGAGGGGCACTGCCTGGTCATACCAAAAAGACACGTTGAGAGTTTCATTTCCCTAAACGACGAGGAGAAAAAAGGTCTGTCCTCATTCGTGGGGAGAAGTATATTTATGGCGCTGAAATTCGCCAACGCATACCAATTTGACCTGACTCTGCAGGAAGGGAAAGACGCAGGCCAGAGCGTAAGCCACACTCACCTGCACATAATACCGCGAAAAAAGGATGACTTTCTCTCTCCAAAAACTAGATGGCTCAGCGTGCCCGAGCATGATTTCGGGAGCGTAAATCCACCGCTAACAAAGGAGGAGACTGAAAGAATCGTCAAGAAACTCCGGCTCATTGCAAAAGAGCACGCCGTGCAGATTGAGACGATCTAAACGGTGGAATTGCAGAACTTTGCCCTGTTTGTATACATGCACAGACTGGAAAGAAGCCCGCTTAAAGTCTGATATCCTTTAACGACATGGATACCGTTCACGACTATGGCGGGATAATCTGATGAACTTAAGTTGTAGGAACTCCTGAGTGCCTGCACGACTGATAGGTTCCATTCCCCGTCCAGCCCGACGAACGCTAGAGCAGGATTGGTCGACTGGATGAATGAGAGTTCGCTGGCTTCTAGTATGCAACTGTTGCAGTTCTGCGGCTTGTAGAACATCAGCACGGTGGTAAGTCCTCCTCCGCACTGGGAGTTCGTTTTCTGCGCAATCAGCCAGTATTCTATCCTTGCATAGCTAAGTTGATTGACAAGATTGGTATACTGTGTCCCGGACTGGTTCTCGATATCCGCCGCTTGCACCTCCACGCCCAGCTGTGAAAGCTGCGATGACAGAGTGCTCAACCCGGCCGAGAGAATGCCGCAGTTAGCTGTAGAATTCGAGCTGCCCAGGAGCGAGAGCACCTGCAGGCTCTGCAGTCCGCCCTGGACCTGGTTGAGTGTCTGGTAGACCTGTGATATTCTTGAGTTGTTGACATACTGAGACATGACAAGCACTATCGCTATCACCATGAGGGACGCGAGCACAGCAAACGTAAACATTATGTAGCGATTTTCCATACGTATCCTCTTCTTGTTATTGCCATGCTTATGGCGGTGTACAGCCAAACGAAAGACAGGAAGAACGAGTAGAAGAAAATGTACCCTATGACGCCGACCGTGTCTTTGTACTTGTTAAGCCTTATGCCGCTGTAGTTCAGCGCGTAATAAATAGCTATTATGCCGAGCAGCGACGTGGCGACAGCGAGCATGAAAATCGGATTTATGTAGAACGGAAGAGCCCCCACCTGCGCCGATACGGCAAAGGACAGGCTGGTGTTTAATATCAGGTTCAGCTCACCTGACAGGAAGTCGTAAAGCGGCACGCCGATCGCCACCATCGCCACTATGCCTAAAACAGTCGACAGTATGACCAGCGGCAGAATGAAGAAACCCAGTCTTGCATTTTCTTTGCTGAAAAGGCTCTTCCTGTATTTTATCATGTTGACGAAAAACCCTGAGAACCATCTTTTCCTCTGCTCAAAAAGGGCGCCGAAGCTTTTCGGCACGACGGTATATGAGATCGCTTTCGGATCCGTCTCCACCCGATAACCGTTGGAAAGTATTCTAAGCCCTATCTCAAGGTCTTCCGTAGGGTTTCCGCTATCGTCGAAATAGCCCAACTTCTTTATTATGGATACTCTAAACGTGGATCCTGCGCCGTGGGCAACTATAAGACCTGCCATGGAGCTAAGGACCTTTCTGGATATTATAGACAGCAGATACTCATAGTGCTGCAGCCTCTCCGCAAGCGTCTTAGGTTTAAGGACCTTCACAGAGGAAACCACCGCGCCGACCATGTCATCGTCGAAGAACGGCACCGTCCTTAGCAGCAGTCTCCTGTCGACGAGAGTATCCGCGTCCAGCACGAGAAGAACCCTCTCCTTTATGAACTTTTTCAGGACATAATTCATTACTTTTGATTTCCCATTCACGGGGCAGTCTATGACTTTTACCCTGCTGCTCTTTAAGGAGTGTGCGGTGTCAACGGTGTCTTTCGTGGAGCTCTTGTTCAATGCTATATATATAGTGTACCTTGACCTCGGATAGTCCAGAGCCAGCGCGGACATCACGGTTTTCTTTATGAATTTGCCTTCGTTTATTGTGGGGATGAGCACGGCGACCGAATGGTACCTGCTTATCTTCCTCGTTTCGATCTTTTCCTCCCCTACGTACAAGTACATGAAAAGCCAGAAAAATGAGGAAAGCAGCACCACGAAAAGGAATATCAGCTCACCTATGTTATACACGCTCATCTATGAATTATGATTGCATTCATATAAAAAGCTGACTCCGTCAGAAGTGTCTGAACATCTCAAACAGAAGCACCGTGGCGTAGGCCCCCTTGTCCAGCTCGAAAGAGAGTATTAGGTCGTTAACGTCCATCTTGTACCCCAGGTTTTTCGGATATATCCTGGCAGGCCTGTTGAAGCTCTTTAGCGAGACCTCTGGCATCTCTTTTATCTCTAAGATGGATGGATCCCCTACACCCGACCTCCCCGCGATTGACATGGCCAGATCGCCATATTTCGTTCTCTGGATGTCGTATCCTATGGTGGGAAGCTCATCCGGCAATTCTCCCCCTGCCATCAATTCGCTCACCAACAGATTGAAGTTATATGACTGGAAAGCCTGTAGTATCAACAGCCTTAGGAATTTTGGCACTATCCTCAATGCACCTATGTAATCGTGCTTGTTCTCCAGCAGGTGGAAAAGCATGTTCTTTTCTGCCCTCAGAAATCCGGGGACGCTGCTCAGAGTCTCCTCCGCCGACGACCTGTCTATCTCAGCCGCATCACCAAGCCACTCCCAGAAAACGTCTTTCAGCTTCAGCCTGCTTTCAGCGAACTTCTCGCTCTCCTCTCTCTCATCAAATATGAATTTGAGCACGGCGTCTTTAAAATCTCTTTTGATTATTGATTCTGATATCTTTATATTAAGGGCAGACGCGCCGAAATGCTGCGGACCGTAGAAATTCGGGATCCCCTTCTTTATTTCCTCCACGAAATCTCCGAGTCTTTCAAAACCGTTGAAATCCCTTATTCTTATCGTGAAATGGTTTCCTTTCAACGCGCCTATCTTGCACGCGCTTTCGCCGTAAGCCAAGTCCCTAAGGAACATCTTCTGGTATGAGGTCTTTATCCTCTCCGGCGTGACTTTGAATATGCTTATCCTCTGGGATGTTATGGCGTTCCTGTCTTTGTTCCCTAAGTAGCCCAGCCTTGTTATTGACAGGTGATTTTCCCTTGACAAAAGCCCTAGCGCTTCGTGCGTCGACAACCCCTCCTTCACTAGCGTAGCCGTCAAAAAATCTTTCTTTTCCTTTGGCAGTTGTGTTTGGTACTGCTCTCTATCTGTGCTTAAGACAGTCCCGTCCAATTCTATCTCCTGGACTATAAAATCTTCCTTATACCTGAAAAGTTTCCCGTCGAAGTTTCTGTCTTTTGTAATGGTATGCAATACTCCTATCTCCTTCGGATCGATCATATCCTTAGCTTAGAGACTGCTTGAGGCAGAGTCCGCTTGCCACTACCTGCGTGCTTTTGAATGCGTCGCACAGGCAGCTCAGGGAATTCTGCACC
Source organism: Nanobdellota archaeon (assembly GCA_021802105.1). GTDB lineage: Archaea > Nanobdellota > Nanobdellia > Parvarchaeales > Parvarchaeaceae > Parvarchaeum. The sequence goes on from JAKAAW010000011.1 coordinate 26,306, forward strand.
ACTGGCTTTGTGTAAGCGCAGCTCGGCGAGTAATAACAGTAGAACGTAGCGCCGCAAACTCTTGTCGAATTAAGGGAGGAGTTCGTCGCTCCAAGGCACGTTGTGGAGTTCAAAGCAAAATTGCTTGTCAGCTGGCTTCCATACGCTGCGCACTCCGTGCTGAGGACAGATAACTGCTGGGAAGCCTTTGCAGACGCCACCGAAGCAGAGATCATATATCCTACCCCTATCGCAATGACCAGCGCCACGACTGAAAAGATTATCCAAGTGTCTATCTTCTTTCTCTCTTTCTGTTCCTTTCTCAGCGTTATTTTCATATCTAATACAAAGACTGATTATTCAAAAGAGTAGACGCTACGCAATTAAATACGTTAGAAAAAGAAATATCTAAAAAAGAAAAACAAAAAGGGAGAGCCTTTCCGGCCCTCCCCAATTACTCAGGTTTTATTTAAGACGTACTCTTAACGGTCACACCAGTGTATGACGAACCGCTAGTGAGTATCATCTTAGTCCCGTTAAGGGACACTATAGGCGTTCCCAACAGACTTTCAGCCACTACTTCAGAAGCCTGAAGCGTGTCTTCTCCAGAGTAACCTGCTATCACAAGTGCACTCTCATTGTTCAGCGACGATACGTTGCTGAATAGCTGTACAAGTGATTCACCTGAAGTTACTCCTGTCTTGTTGGTAAAGCCTGCTCCGTACGAACCGGCAGGTACTCCAAGCAATGTCTGCGCGAGGGTGTTGACCGAAGGTCCACCAAC